>CAMAHD010000038.1 GCA_945834405.1 uncultured Prevotella sp.
GTCACGCTAAATCGTTAAACTACATCGTTAGACTGCAACAATGGCTGTTGTCACAGTCGTTCCACGGCTGTTGTCACACTTGTTCCAAGCCCTTTGTCACAGTCGTTCCAAGACTGTGGTACGACTGTGACAAAGCTTATTCATTATCTCCCTGTTTTTTTTGCCGGTTATCGTTTATGTTACATTAACGCTTTCTTCTTATTTCTTAATCATTCATATTTTGAATATTTTCTTTTATTTCTTACCTTTGCAGAGAAAATCGTGTCTGAATACCGAGAATGGTTTCAGACAAACTATGAAATAATAACTGATTATTGAAATTTATGAAAATAGTATTTATTGGTGCAGGCAGACTTGCTACTCAACTGGGTAAAGCATTGCTTGCTGCAAACCATGACGTTATTCAGGTTTATAGCAGAACTCAAGAACACGCAGACAGAATGGCACTTTTAGTAGGAGGTGCTGCTACTAATGATTTGAAGAGTATTGTTCAACACGCTGATGTCTATATCTTGTCTGTTAAGGACGATGCATTACCCGAATTGATACCTCAGCTTTGTAAGAATCGTGAACAGAAAGTATTTATACATACTGCCGGCAGTATTCCGATGGATGTCTTTCACGGCATGGCGTTACACTATGGTGTACTGTATCCGATGCAGACGTTTTCATGGGACCGGGATGTGGATTTCTCTCAGATACCCTGTTTTATGGAAGGCAATGATACCCTGGCACAAGATACGATTGGCGAACTGGCGTGCAGCATCAGCAATACTGTTTACCAACTATCTTCTGAAGACAGGAAATACCTTCATTTGGCTGCCGTTTTTGCTTGCAACTTCGCTAATCATTGCTATGCTATTGCAGAGGATATATTGAAGCAGCATCAGATACCTTTTGATGTGATGTATCCTTTGATAGACGAGACAGCGCGTAAGATTCACGAGATGTCGCCGTCTTCGGCACAGACAGGCCCTGCCGTGCGTTATGACGAGAATGTCATCCGGGCTCAGAGTCAGTTATTGCGTCATAATCCTTTTGTCAAGGATATATACGACAGAATCAGTATGAATATTCACAGAAAAGCTCAAACCCATGATTAATTACGATTTGCAAAAAATCCGTGCTGTCATTTTTGATGTTGACGGCGTGCTAAGTAAGCAGACAATCCAGTTATCAGCAGATGGTGACCCGTTGAGAACGGTCAATATCAAGGATGGTTATGCCATTCAGCTTGCGGTGAAAGAAGGACTGCGTGTAGCGATAATTACCGGAGCGTACACCGAGAATATCAAGGTGAGATACGAGCGCCTTGGAGTAGAAGATATCCGTCTGAAGAGTGCCGTCAAGATGAAGGTATACGATGAACTGAAGGAGAAGTATGGTTGGCATGACGATGAAGTGCTGTATATGGGCGATGACATTCCCGATTTGGAAGTAATGCGCATAGTAGGCTGTCCTGTCTGTCCGGCAGATGCCTGTCGTGAAGTGAAAGAAACGAGTATCTATGTCAGTCAGTATGACGGTGGTTGCGGTTGTGCCCGCGACGTGATAGAACAAGTACTGAGAGCGCAGCATAAATGGCTGCAAGATGAAAAGGCCTTTGGCTGGTAAACGAAAGAAAGATATTAGAATCATGAACTATCGATTGATATTGGCGAGCAATTCGCCACGCAGAAGAACCCTTCTGGCAGGATTGGGAGTTGATTTTGAAGTACGTGTCATGCAGGATATACCGGAGGATTATCCTCAGGGTATGGCAGCTTCAGAGATACCGGTGCATATCTCTCAAGAGAAAGCCTCTGCCTACAGACAACAGATGGCAGACGATGAGCTGATTATCACTGCCGATACAGTCGTCGTAGCAGCTGGACAGATTTTGGGTAAACCCTTGGATGAGGAAGATGCTCGCAGTATGTTGCGTTTGCTCAGCGGTAGAACCCATCAGGTCATTACCGGTGTGAGTCTGACCACAAAGAATGAACAACAATCATTCTCCGTTACTACAGAAGTTAGCTTCAAGTCACTGAGTGACGAAGAAATCAATTATTATATCCGTCAGTATCATCCTTTGGACAAAGCCGGAGCATACGGTATACAGGAGTGGATAGGATATATTGGAGTGACCGGTCTTCAAGGCAGTTACTATAACGTCATGGGATTGCCTGTACAACGTATCTATGAAGAGTTGAAGAAGATGGGTTATCAGTTTCTGTGAACTGCAGAAATGGAGCTCTCAAGAAGAGTGTCGATATGATTAAAATGCACTGTATTGTGATTAAATGGTAAATAATCATGATTAAAATGCATTTCATTTAGACTATAAATGTTAAAAAACAGCAGAAAATCATCGGATGATTTGGAAGATTGAAATAGAATCTCTACCTTTGCATCGACAACTAGTAATTTTAATCTATATTTATCATTTTCCTAAAAAATAAGCGGTCCGAGATGGATAGCTTATTTTTTTTTATGTCTTCATTTGAGGTTCAGGCTAAGTGATGGTTAGAGAGATGCCACTTATTCAGAAATGCTTGATATGAAATGTCTGATATGAATTGATTGATATGAAATGTCTGATATGCGAGGCGTGGTCAGCTATGCTTTTTCAGATGTAGGGTATGGTCGATGCACGAAGGCAGTTCCTGGTCATAGTGAGTCACCATGATGAGCGTTCGTGAAGGGTTTTGACAGTAGTCGTTGATAATCCTTTTAACTTGTATACATCTGCCATCGTCCAGCCCATGGAGAGGTTCGTCAAGGATAAGCAAGTCTGGTTCCTTGACAAAAGCCCGTGCCAGCAGAGCCAATCGCTGTTCGCCGCTGGACAGCTGTAGGAATGGTCGTTCTGCAAGCGTCTCGATGCCGAAAATTCCCATCCATTTGAGGCACGCCTCTTTTTCGGTAGCTGTAGGTCGTACATATAGTCCCATCGTATCTTTCAGTCCACTGGCAACGATGTCGATGGTAGGCAGGTTGTGGCGGTAGGCACGGTGCATCTCAGGGGAAACATAGCCAATATGATGTTTGATTTGCCATATACTTTCTCCCGACCCCCGTTGGTGTCCAAAGAGAGAAATGTTGGCAGCATATCCCTGAGGATTGTCTGCGCAAACCAAAGAGAGCAGGGTGCTTTTGCCGGAGCCGTTCGGACCTTTGACAGCCCAGTGTTCTCCTCTGTTCACTGTCCAGTTCAGGTTTTTCAGAATCGTCCGCTCGCCATAAACGATACTCACGTCTTGAAAAGAAATGACCGGTTCGCCGGCAGTAGGATTCAGATAGTCAGCAACGGGAATGAGCGGTCCGACCACTCGGTCTTTCACTTCAACGACATGGGTGATAAAAGCCGGTATGTCATCCTTTCTGGACAGTTCAAGTATAATCTGTAGCGGTCTGTTTCTGATGATGTCCTCCAGGGCTTCGGTCAGTTGTTTTCTGGCTTCCACATCCAGTCCTATATACGGATTATCGATGATCAGTACGCGGGGATTAGCCAAGAGGGCTTTAGCCAATTCGAATTTTCTCAGTTCGCCGCTGGAAAGCAATACCATTGGCGAGTGCATGATGGAAGACGGAAAGAAAGACAATCCGGAAGGGTCTCCGTATTTTTTCAGCATCTCTTCTACGGTAGGCAGGTCGTCATCCATCTCCTGCTGGTTCCATCTCTGTTGCAGGAAATAAGTGCTGTCTCCCTCCCCGTAAGAGTCTTTGAAGCTCACCAGTCGGATATTGTCCGAAACGAAAGTCTTGTCACTGGGTCTGAAATCGTATACAGCCTGATTGTGCAGCAGCGGATGCCGTCCGGTAATCATGTCTACGAACATGGATTTGCCGCTGCCATTGGCACCGATGATGGCGATATGCTGTCCGTCTGACGTTTCAAAGTCTACGGGAGCCGCCATTCTCCATTCCTCCTTTCTGGGAGTACCTTGAGTTATTTTGATGATGGTTTGCATAGTCTGTCTTGGTTTTTGTTGATAAAGTCTTTCCATCCCCTGTAGTGTGCAGGAGATTCGGGTCGTCCCATCTGCAGGAAATGGCAGTAGGCAGCAGCGAGTGCATCCGTTGCATCCATAAACTTGCCCATTTCGTCTTCCGGTATGTTCAGCAGACGTTGGAGCATTCCCGCCACCTGTTCTTTAGAGGCAGAGCCTTGTCCCGTGATAGCCATCTTGATTTTTGTAGGAGCATATTCGTGTATAGGCACCCCATGATTGATGGCTGCAGCGATGGCAGTCCCTTGTGCTCTTCCCAGTTTCAGCATCGATTGTACATTCTTGCCGAAGAAGGGAGCTTCTATTGCCATTTCGTCGGGCAGATAGCTGTCGATGATACCGGTAATCCGTTTGAAGATGTGTCCGAGTTTCATGTAGGCATCGCTCATTTTTCGCAGGTCAATGACCCCCATGGTGAGCATCTGTGCCTTTCCGTTTGCCACCTTGATGAGTCCATAGCCCATAATATTGGTACCAGGGTCAACGCCGAGAATTATTTTTTCCATGTGTTGATAATGATGTTGCTGTATTGAGGTCCGATATGTCGGATATGGTTGTTCTTTTTGGAGAAGGAGGCAAGCCTGTGGTGCTGCCCTTTCTGATTGAGAGACCGGATGGTGTAGACCCCGTCGGGCAGGGAAGAGACGTCTACCTTCCCCTGATGGAAAGGCAGAATTCTGACATTGACTCCGCTCAGTGAATGAATCATGACAAAGGCAGCATCTGGAAGAGTCTGAACATATTCCGTGAGCCAAGGGTAGGAGAGGGCATCCTTCTCCTCTTCAGAAGAAGTAAGGGCTGGTACTTGCGACTTTGCTGACAGGTCTTCAGAGATACTCTCGTTGCCGTATCTGTCGATGGCAGTCACGGCATAATGGAGTGGAGACTCATGTTTTTTTCTGCGAAAGCAGATACTGTTACCCCTTACTCTCATCGCCACCAGGTTTTCTGCCCTGTTTACATCTACGGGCATTTGTGTTGATGCGTATATGTTATACATCAGGTATGGACCGCCAGAATGGTCAGCAGCTCCACTCCATGACAGGTAGTCGGCAGAGTCGGTACGTGTGATGCAGATGTCGTCCGGACCGTCAGGCACCTTGTCTGATAACCAGGTCATGGCAGGAGTAAGAGCAGGAGCCAGGTTAAAGCTATTGACGGTAAAGTCATAAAGTCCCTTGGTATTGTCAGTCAGGAACCGCGACCTGAAAAAAGCATGTCCGGCGCCATACTGTCGGCATACTGCCATCTGTCTTTTTACCTCGTCCAGAGGCCAGTTTTTCTCCTTAGGTGACAGCATGTAGGCAGCCAGTCCTGCCACTACTGGGCGGCCGCAACTATTCTGTTTCCAGTCAAAGAGAAAAGGATAGAATTGTCCTTCCCTGAAATACATCATGGGAAACAGCATGTCCATCCATCCCTCTGAAATCCAGAGTATGGGGTCCTGATATACGCGCCTGTAAGCATTCCATCCTCTGCTGGAACAACCTGGCAGATCATCATATTTGCCAATCGGAGAGCAGCTCATTTTCACCCAAGGCTTGTGTTGTTTGACTGCCGTAGCCACCTCTTTCACGATAGCGTTGATGCAGGCTCTGCGTCGCGGAGCCTCGTATCGCTCGTTTCTGGCAAGAGGCCATTCTTCGGGATAGCGGATGTAGTCGAGGTGAATGCCGTCAATATCATAATGGTCAACCACTTCCGTGCACAGCCGTGCAAGGTAAGCCGCCGTTTCTTTCTTTTCCGGGTTCATGAAACCCTCATTGCCGATGCGCTTGACCAAGCCCGGCTGTTTCTTCCTCAGTGCCTTGCAGCCACTTCCGTTCCATTTGCCGATAGGTATAGCCACTATCCATGCGTGCAATTCCATGCCCCTTTTATGACATTCGTCAATGGCAAACTGCAAGGCATCATATCCCGGCGATGTACCCGGTAAGCCCGAGAGACAGCCGTCCCAAGGTTCCATGGCAGAGGGATAGATGGTTGTAGCCCTGATGCGCGTTTGTAGTAGGATAGTGTTGATGCCAGCCCTTTTCAGTTGGTCAAGGGTGGAACAGAGCTCTTGCTGTTGGATGGCAGCCGAGGCTTTCGACCTGCTGTAGTGAGTCGGCCAGTCCAGTCCGCCGATGGTAGTCAGCCATACCGCTCTGACCTCCCGTTTAGGCATGTCTGTCGTCATTGCTTTCGTACCAGTTGCCATGATGACAGCTGTAATCAGAAAGAAAAAACGTGCGAATAAGGAAGGAAATATATGTCTGCAAAAGTAGAATTGACTCATGAATGCACAATTTTGATGCAAAGTTATCATTAATTTTTCATTTTTGGATAAAAATAATTACTTTTGTAGGCGAAATAAACAAAAAACGATGATATCTTTCGTAGTAAGTCTTGTAGCCCTTTTGCTGGGCTACTTCATCTACGGCCGCTTCGTGGAACGCCTTTTTGGTCCGGACGACCGTGTCACCCCTGCCCAGTCTAAGGCAGACGGTGTCGACTTCATGGCCCTCCCCACGTGGAGAATTTACATGATACAGTTTCTGAACATTGCCGGTACGGGTCCCATCTTCGGTGCCATCATGGGAGCCAAGTTTGGCCCAGCCAGCTATGTGTGGATCGTATTGGGTTGCATCTTTGCTGGTGCTGTCCACGACTATCTCGGCGGAATGCTTTCGCTGCGTCATGGAGGTATCGGGCTTCCCGAGATTATCGGCAAGTACCTTGGCAAGGCGAGCAAGGACCTGCTGCTTTTCTTCTCGCTGGTACTGATGGTGCTGGTAGGTGCGGTTTTTGTTTACAGTCCGGCACTGATACTGGATGATTTCTGTGGTACAACGATGATGTGGATTATCATCATCTTTGCCTATTACGCCATTGCAACGCTTCTTCCCGTCAAGGGCATTATCGGTCATGTATATCCCCTCTTCGCCCTGTCCATGCTGTTCATGGCGGTCGCCCTGCTGGCAGTATTGCTGTTCAAATGGCCTTCCCTTCCCGAGGTGTGGGATGGTCTGGGCAATAAGGCGATGACGGTATCAGCCGATTGGAAAGACCAGATTTTCCCTTGTATGTTTGTCACCATCTCCTGTGGTGCAGTCAGCGGATTCCATGCCACTCAGAGTCCTTTGATGGCACGCTGTCTGAAGAATGAACATTTGGGTCGTCCCGTTTTCTATGGCGCGATGATTACCGAGGGAGTGATAGCCCTGATATGGGCGACTATCGGAGCCTATTTCTTCTATGCCGAACCACATCCTGGCTATGAAGAGGTCAGTATTGCCAACGACGGTTTTCTTACCGCAGCTCCGAAGGTCGTCAACATCATCTGTAACGAATGGTTGGGAGTGGGAGGAGCCGTCCTTGCCCTGCTGGGCATCGTAGCAGCCCCGATAACTACGGGCGACACCGCTCTGCGTTCAGCCCGCCTCATGGTAGCCGACTTCCTGAAGATGCCGCAGAAGTCCATACGTACCCGTCTGCTCATCTCCATTCCACTGTTTCTGGTCAGTCTCTCCATGCTTTACTGGCAGATAGAGAATCCCGATGGCTTTGCAGTCATCTGGCAGTATGTGGGACTGATGACCCAGACACTTGCCGTTTTCACTCTGTGGGCAGTGACTGTCTATCTGTTCCGTGAGGGCAAGGCGTATATCGTGACCCTCATACCAGCCTTGTTCATGACCACCGTATGCTTTACTTATCTCTTTGTTTCCAAGCAGGCATTGTCCCTGCCCGAATTTGTCGGCTATCCCCTTGGACTACTGTCGTTCGTGGTGTCGCTTGTCTGGTTCCTGCTTTGGAGAAGGAGAACCATGAAGAAAGACAACTTAAAATCTTAAAGCGATGATATCATTTGTTTTGTGTCTCTTGGCATTGATAGCAGGTTATTTCCTGTATGGCAGGTTTATCGAGCATATCATAGGTCCCGATGACCGCCCCACACCGGCATTGGTCAAGGCCGATGGTGTAGATTTTATAGTGCTGCCCAACTGGAAAGTTTTTATGATTCAGTTTCTCAACATTGCGGGCACAGGTCCTATCTTCGGAGCAATCATGGGAGCGAAGTTCGGACCAGCCAGCTACCTGTGGATTGTCTTTGGCTGCATCTTTGCCGGAGCCGTCCATGATTATTTAGTGGGTATGCTCTCTATCCGCAATGAGGGAGCCGGACTGCCCGAGATAGTGGGCAAGTATCTGGGAGGCGGAGCCCGCAAGGCGATGCTTGTCTTCACCGTGTTCCTGCTGTTGCTGGTAGGAGCTGTCTGGGTATACAGTCCGGCAGCCATTCTGGAGCAGATGGCAGGCACGTCAACCATGTGGATTATCCTGATATTCCTCTATTATATAATAGCCACGCTCATGCCCATCGACCAGATTATCGGGCGTATCTATCCCTTCTTTGCTTTGTCGCTTCTGTTCATGGCAGCCGCGTTGTTGGTTATCTTGGTGTCAAAGTGGCCTGTCATACCGGAGATATGGGATGGTTTGGGCAATAAGGCCATGACAGTATCCTCCAACTGGAAGGACCAGATATTCCCCTGTCTGTTCATCACCATCGCCTGTGGAGCCATCAGTGGTTTTCATGCCACTCAGAGTCCCTTGATGGGTCGCTGTCTGAAGAGCGAACGCATGGGTCGCCCTATTTTCTATGGAGCCATGATTACCGAGGGCATCGTGGCATTGGTATGGGCAGCCGTAGCCTCCTACTTCTTCTATGGCGAGCCCGAACCGGGCTACGCCGTGATGCAGGCATCCTCTAACGATGGCTTTGCGACGGCAGCCCCCAAAGTAGTCTATGTGGTATGTCAGGACTGGCTTGGTCTTGTCGGCGGCATACTTGCCGTTATAGGAGTGGTGGCAGCTCCCATCACGAGTGGCGACACGGCATTCCGTTCGGCCCGCCTGATTATAGCCGACTTCCTGAAGATGAGACAGAAGTCTGTCGTCAGCCGACTCAGTATCAGCATTCCGCTTTTCGTGGCATGTCTCATGCTGCTGTTCTGGCAGTTTGCCAATCCCGATGGCTTCAACGTACTGTGGCAGTATTTCGGCTGGTGCAACCAGTCGCTGGCAGTGTTTGCCCTGTGGACGGCTACCGTCTTTCTGGTTCGTTCGGGCAAATGCTATTGGGTTACCCTGCTTCCTGCCCTGTTCATGACGACGGTATGTGCAACCTATCTGTTTGTTTCCCAGCAGATGCTTGCTCTGCCCGAAGCGGTAGGCTATCCGCTCGGTCTGTCAGTCATGGTGCTGACTCTTGTGGCATTTATTGTATGGTTGCGTCGTTATCGCCAATCCTCGGAACATCAGTAATGCAAGAGAATCAGAAACCAGCGATACGTACATGATTTATTCATTTCAGGTGGAAAAACCTGACAAAGCAAATTTATAGAATCCACTTTCAAAAACCTACAGACATGACGAAAAAAGTATTCTTAATTCTCCTCAACTCGTTGTTCGCCCTTACGGCGTCAGCCCAGTTTGAACAAGGAAAGACCTACGTAGGAGCTTCGCTCTCCAATGTGGGACTGAGTTATAACGGCTCTGAAAAAGGCAGCTTTGGCTTGCAGGCAAAAGGAGGTTATCTGTTGGAAGATAACCTGCTGATTTATGCCCAGATGTCATACGACAAGAAGAATGATGTGCCCGCCCGCTACTCTCTGGGAGCCGGCTTGAGATATTACATCATTCAGAATGGTGTATACCTGGGAGCCTCTGCCATCTACAGTCATCAGCAGAAGGGATTCAACGACCTGCTTCCCAGTGTGCAGTTGGGTTACGCCTTCTTCCTGAACAAGTCGGTGACTATCGAACCTGAACTCTATTACGAGCAGTCGTTCAAGAATCACGGCGACTACAGTACAGTAGGTATCCGCATCGGAGTAGGTGTATATCTTTAAGGTGGGAGCTGTTAATTCCCGCCGTCAAAACGAATGAATAGAACCCACCTTCATATAAAAAAAACATATAACATGCTTAAAGTAGAAGAATTGACAGACAGGTTGATAGACCTCTCTTTTGCCGAAGATATCGGCGATGGTGACCATACCACACTTTGTTGTATACCCGAAGATGCCATGGGCAAGTCCCGGCTTCTTATCAAGGAAGACGGCATCCTGGCAGGTGTGGAAGTGGCTAAGGAAGTGTTCCACCGTTTTGACCCCACCATGCAGGTAGAAGTGCTGATGGGCGATGGCTCTCATGTCAAGAAGGGAGATGTGGCGATGGTTGTGACGGGCAAGGTTCGCTCGTTGTTGCAGACAGAGCGACTGATGCTCAATATCATGCAGCGAATGAGTGGCATAGCAACCATGACCAATCGTTATGTAGAACGTCTGGCAGGCACACGAACCCGTGTGCTCGATACCCGCAAAACCACTCCCGGAATGCGTATGCTTGAGAAACAGGCAGTAAAGATAGGTGGTGGCTGCAACCACCGCATAGGACTCTTCGACATGATACTGCTGAAGGACAACCATGTGGATTTCTCCGGAGGGATAGCCAATGCCATCAACCGCTGTCACCAGTATCTTCAGGAAAAAGGACTGAACCTGAAGATAGAGATAGAGGTGAGAAACTTTGACGAGTTGCAGCAGGCAATGGATTGCGGCGGTATCGACCGTATCATGCTCGACAATTTCTCGGTAGCAGATACCAAGAAGGCAGTAGAGATGGTACATGGCCGTTTCGAGACCGAGTCGAGCGGCGGTATCACCTTTGATACCATTCGCGACTATGCCGAATGTGGTGTGGACTTCATCTCTGTTGGAGCGCTGACCCATTCAGTCAAAGGACTTGACATGAGTTTTAAGGCTTGCTGACATCAAGCAGACAATAATATGACTCCAAGATGAAGAAGATGAATTTTTTCAGCTCGTGGCTGGTAGCAGCTTTAGCCCTGGCAAGTGTTCCGGCAGAAGCCTGCACCAACTTTATCGTGGGCAAGGCAGCCAGTACAGATGGCTCGGTGATGTGTTCGTACAGTGCCGACGACTATGGTATGTTCCAGTATCTCTGCCATTATCCTGCGGGCAAGCACCCCAAGGGAACCATGCGTAAGATATTCGATTGGGACACAAACTGTTATCATGGCGAAATACCCGAAGCAGAGGAGACCTACAACGTTATCGGCAATATCAACGAATGGCAGGTAACCATCGGCGAGACAACCTTTGGCGGTAGGGAAGAAATGGTAGATTCTACGGGCATTCTGGATTATGGCTCACTGATTTATGTGGCTTTGCAGCGCTCGAAGACAGCCCGTGAGGCCATCCACGTGATGACTACGCTGGCAGAGACCTATGGTTATAACAGCGAAGGCGAAACCTTTACTATCTGTGACCCCAACGAGGCATGGATTATGGAGATGATGGGTTGCGGAGCCGGAAGCCGCCAGGTTGTGTGGGTAGCTTTGAGAGTCCCCGACGATGCTATCTGTGCCCATGCCAATCAGAGCCGCATCCGCACGTTCAACGTGAAGGACCGCGATCATGTGATGGCATCCAAGAACGTGGTGAAGTTTGCCCGCTCCAAGGGATGGTACAAAGGGAAGGATGCCGACTTCAGCTTCTGTGATGTCTATGCAGCCCCCGATTTCGGCGGCCGTCGTTATTGCGAAGCCAGGGTATGGACCTTCTTCAATCATTTCTCTGACGATATGTCGCGCTATGTGGATTATGCAGCAGGAAAGAAAGCCGATGCAGAACCCATGCCACTCTGGATCGTACCCAATCGCAAGGTCAGTCTGACAGACATGGAGCAGTGTATGCGCGACCATTATGAAGGAACTCCCTTCGCCCTCGACTCCGATATAGGTGGCGGCATCTGGCAGATGCCCTACCGACCAACGCCCCTATCCTTTGAGGTAGACGGAAAGAAGTATTTCAACGAGCGTCCCGTGAGTACCCAGCAGTCGGGTTTCGTATACGTCAGCCAGATGCGTTCCTGGTTACCGCGCGAGATAGGCGGAATCTTGTGGTTTGGCAACGACGATGCCAACATGGTAGCTTTCACGCCGGTATACTGTTGCACCACCAAGGCTCCCCACTGTTATAACACCCCCGGTGCCGATGCCTTGAACTTCAGTTATGATAATGCCTACTGGGTATGCAACTGGGTGAGCAACATGGTCTATCCCCGTTATTGCCAGATGTTTGGCAGTCTGCAACAGGTGCGCGATTCGCTGGATGCTTCCTATTTGAAGCAGCAGCCTGCAGTTGAGGCGGAAGCCCAGCGACTCTATGCCGAGTCGCCTCAGAAGGCTGTCGACTATCTCCATGGATATACGGACCGAAAGGCACAGGAGATGTTGCAGAGCTGGCAACGTTTGGCTACTTATCTGATAGTAAAATACAATGATATGATAGTCAAGCCGGAAAAGGATGGCAAATTCCTGCGTACTCCATACGGTTTAGCAGCCCGTCCTGTACGTCCCGGTTATCCGACAAATTATGCACGCGAACTGATACGCCAGACAGGCGACAAGTTGGCAGTTCCAACGGAGTAGAAAAAGCAATCAAACCGAACAGGAGGTAAATGCTAATCATGGCGTTTGCCTCCTGTTCGATTTATACGGTTTCATGTCAGTCCATTCGACCTCACGGTTGACAAGTGGACAGGGTATTTACAATGTAAGTGAATGAATAGAACCCACCTTCAAACAATGCTTGTGGTCTGCTTTTTGGGGCAAAGACAACATTTATTATACTTAAAATCGTATTCTTTTGCAATTTTTATTGATATTGTCTTGAGTATGTCAAGAAAATACCGTAATTTTGAACCACAATTAATAATCATCAATCAATTAATGCAATAATAAATCTATAAACTATGGAATTACCATTTGCAGAATCATGGAAAATTAAGATGGTGGAACCCATCCGCAAGAGTACACGCGCTGAGCGCGAACAATGGATTAAAGAGGCACACTACAACGTGTTCCAGCTTAAAGGTCGTCAGGTGTATATCGACTTGCTTACCGACTCAGGTACAGGTTCAATGAGCGACCGTCAGTGGGCAGGTATCATGACGGGTGACGAGAGTTATGCAGGTGCCGACTCATTCTTCTTCCTGAAAGAGACCATCACACGCCTCACAGGTTTTGAGTATGTCATCCCCACACACCAGGGTCGTGCTGCAGAGAATGTGCTTTTCTCATACCTCGTACACGAGGGCGACATCGTTCCCGGCAACTCCCACTTCGACACCACCAAGGGACACATCGAAGGCCGCAAGGCCGTTGCGCTTGACTGCACCATCGACGAGGCCAAGCAGACACAGCTCGAAGTGCCTTTCAAGGGTAACGTCGATCCTGTAAAACTGGAGAAGGCACTGGCAGAACATGCCGACAAGATACCCTTCATCATTGTCACCATTACCAACAACACCGCTGGTGGTCAGCCTGTTTCTATGGAGAACCTGCGTCAGGTGCGTGCCGTTGCCGACAAGTACAACAAGCCCGTCATCTTCGACTCTGCCCGTTTTGCCGAGAACGCATACTTCATCAAGACCCGTGAGGAAGGCTATGCCGACAAGACCATCAAGGAAATCACGCGCGAGATGTTCTCTTATGCCGATGGTATGACGATGAGTGCCAAGAAGGATGGTTTGGTGAACATGGGTGGTTTCATCGCCACACGTCGTCAGGAGTGGTACGATGGTGCCAAGGGATTCTGTGTACAGTTTGAGGGTTATCTCACCTATGGTGGTATGAATGGCCGCGACATGAACGCTCTGGCCATCGGTCTCGACGAGAACACGGAGTTCGACAATCTGGACACACGCATCCGTCAGATTCAGTATCTCGCAGCCAAGCTTGATGAGTATGGCATTCCCTACCAGCGTCCTGCCGGTGGCCACGCACTGTTCATCGATGCTCCCAAGGTGCTCACCCATGTACCCAAAGAGGAGTTCCCGGCACAGACTCTGACCATCGAGCTTTATCTTGAGGCAGGTATTCGCGGTTGTGAGATTGGTTATATCCTTGCCGACCGTGACCCCGTGACCCGCGAAAACCGCTTTGGTGGTCTCGACCTGTTGCGCCTGGCCATTCCACGCCGCGTTTACACCAACAACCACATGGATGTCATCGCCGCAGCCCTGAAGAACGTATATGACCGTCGTGAGCAAATCACCCATGGTGTACGCATCGCATGGGAAGCTCCGCTGATGCGCCACTTCACCGTTCAGCTTGAACGCCTCTAAGCATTGTTTCAATATAAGGAGATAAAGGGAGATCTTCTTTTATCTCCCTTTCATATATTTATTCAACTTTCGTAAGTAAAGGAACATCCTGGCATTTAAGGAGCTAACTCCTTAAATGCCAGGATGTTGAGTATATGTGAAACTTACATATATTTAGCGAAAGTCGAGCATCTTATTTGTTGCTTGATCCTATGCGGCTTCGGGCATCACTTCCGGCTCCGGTACCCTTGTATTTGCTGCGGGCAGGATTGAAGTTGTAGCGGAGGGTAAGTATCAGTCGGTTGAAATCCATGGTGTTGGTCTGATAGATACTGTAGCTGCCGTAGTAGATGAACGCGTCGTTATTGCCTTTGCGCAACATGTCCTGCCAGGAGAGGCGCAGGGTGAGGGCATTGTTCTTGAGAAATGATTTCTGCACGGCAGTCTCCAGCGACCAGTAGTTGCGGGTAAGTTCTACATTGCTGTAGTTTGCCTTGCTGTGAAATTCCGAATTCAGTTCACACTGCCAGTTGTGGCGGAAGCGGAAGGCATTGTTGGCATTGAATACCCACATGGGTTTGTTGAACGAGCGGCTTCCGTTGTCGAAATCCAGCTTCAGCCACTGCTGCACGTAAGCCACCGTCCACGAGGGTGTGAAGCATCCCCATGTCTTGTTGGCAGTGGCAAAGACGTTGAGTTGTCGCTGAGGCTTGTCTATGTTTCGATAGCTCACCCTAATCATACCCTCGTCATTCATCTGCTCGCTCCAGTTGCATACCAGCTTGTCATAGTATGAATAGGCGGCTCCCATCGTCACGATGCCCCTCATGGCTGTCAGTGAGACGGTATGTTCGATGGAGGGTTTCAGGGTGGGATTACCCTGCTGAACCACGTAGCGGTTGTGGTACATCTGTGAGTTGTTCAGTTCCTGGAAGGATGGGCGGCGGGTACGGCTGGCATAGCTCAGCGACAGGCGTGTCTTTCCGAAGGCTGTCGAGAGCGAGGCAGAGGGGAAGAAGTTGTCATACTTGCGTGTGAGCTGGTTTTCGGGCAAGAGCAGGTCGTCGTACTTGAAGTAGGCATGTTCGTAGCGGACACCGATGTTGAAGTAGGTCTTGGTGTTGAAGGCGAAGCCGTATTGCAGGAAGGCGGCAATAGTCTGGTCGTTCACCTTGGAGCGCGAATCGGGCAGTCCTGTTCCCTTACTCTCGTTGCTGTTGTCGCGGCGCACGAAAGTTTCCTCTGTTCCCAACGTCAGCGTACCTTTCCAAAGGGGATGGGACAAAACCAGTTTGGTTGCCACCATGTTGTTCTTCGAGGTGGTGACGCTCTCTATCGCCCTGTTGTCCGAGGTAGCAGCCTCGTTCATCAGCTGGTGTTCATTGTTGCGCAGGAAGTACATGTCGGTGTTGAAGTCGATGTTCCATTTGCCCACATTGCCGTTATAGTAGGCGTTGACGAGGATGCTGTAAGGGTCTTCGCTCCATTTGTCACCCAGGCTGTTCACGCTTTCGGCATATTGCTGATGTTCCCATTTCGTCATGTTCATTTTTTCGAGGGTCTTGCCATCGGTCGTAACGGCATAGTCCACCTTGGCTCCTATGGAGTGTTTGTCGTTAATCTGCCAGTTGAAACCCGTGTTCAGATGGGTTCCTATGCCGCGCCATTTGTAGTTCAGGTCACCCTCATAGCGGAACAGCTCGCTGCCGTTGAGCTTGTCTGTCGTTGTCTGTCCGAGGTCGCTCCACTGGTGGGAGGTATATCGCCACTCTTTGGCAGAGGCAAAGAAGTCGATGCCTCGCAGGCGGTAGTTGACGTCTACCTGACATTCGGGGTCGTTGTCGCCAGTACGCAGGCTCTGTTCCGTCTTGCTGAAGAGATGGAGGCTGAAGCCGTCTCCCTGGCGTTTCACCGTCTTGATTTTGACAACGGCGGTGACGGTGGCATCGTAGGCAGCTCCGGGGTTGGTGATGACCTCAACGTCGGCAATATCGTCGCTCATCAGCTGCTTCAGTTCGTCCAGATTGCGAACCTTTCTGCCGTTGATGTAATAGACGGGAGTGCCTCTTCCCACTACCTCCAGGTTGTCACCCTTGCGGATGATGCCGGGCACGCGACGCAGCACGTCATTGGCTGTTCCCGCCTTTTCTAATACTGACCCAGTGATGCGGGTCACCATGGCATCCCCTTTCATGCGGGTGTTGGGCAGTCTGCCTTTGATGACCACTTCGTGCAGCTGGCGAATGGTCAGTGTATCCAGTCCGAGACTGTCGGTGTTTTGTTGCTGGTTTTGGGCGCTGACGCTTGCCGCAAAGGCAAGGAGCGCCATCATAACATTCTGTCTTTTCATGTTTTAATGCTTTTATCTCCATCTCTTTGATGGTAATTAACTGTGCAAAGGTACGGAGAATCCAGGAGACAAAGGTGTAAAAAACGGACAAATATCCACGCAATCATCTATGTCTCAATGTCCCCATGTCAGAATGGCTGTCATGAGGTTGTCAGAATGGCTGTCGTGAGGTTGTCAGAATGGCTGTCGTGAGGTTGTCAGAATGGCTGTCGTGAGACCGTCACGATGGCTGTCGTGAGACCGCTATAATCGAAGTCGTGAGACCGTCACCTTTTCATGCTGAATCGAAAGCGAAAAAGGAAAATGAACCGAAGGCTAAAGTGACCCTTCAGTCATGATAGGCACGATAACCGCGAATCAGGTTGTGCTGACGTATGTCACTCAGATGGCGCAGATAGTCGCTGGGCGACATGCCGGCAAATATCTTGAACTCTTTATATAGGTGGGAGTGGTCTGTAAAGCCCAGGTGGTTGATTATTTCCGAGAAGTCGTACTCCGTCAGCTGCTGCATCATCTTGGATGCCAGATAGCAACGCTTGGTACGTATCATCTGTTTGGGTGACATGCCCATGTAGTCGAGGAATACCCGGCGCAGCTGTCGCTCACTGAGACAGGCTGTATCTGAGAGCGAGTTGAGCGAGATGTCGGGGTGGAGGTCTATCTGCCGGCATGCCGTCATGAGCTGTCTCAGGTAGACGGACTCGCCCCTGTCAGCCAGCCGTCGCAGCAGAAAATCTTCGATGATACGGATGGCAGCAAGTGCATCCTGACTATCCAGAACCATACGCTTAAGCAGTGCGAAGTCGGGTTGCTCCAAATCCTCCATGTCGATATTGTCATCTTCGAAAAGATGGCAGGGAATGTCGGTAATCATCTTCATGGCGTAGGGACGGAAAAAGACAAAAATCAAGTCTGCATCGCCCACGATGTTCACGTGGGCAGCCTGCATATACTGACCGCAGATGGTTGCTACCTTTGATGTGTCGAGAACGCCATTGATGGCAAAGGGTGTTCCGCGGTGGAACATCCATTTCATGCACCCTGTAGGCATGATGCTCATCCCCATTTCGTTGCCTTGTGCTCTCATCACCCAGTAGTGATGGACGAAGGGCTGAAGAGGGGCAGAGGGCATGATGATTTGGCTGTTGAGCGAGTATGGCTTCTGAACAAACATGTCTTTTTTCTTTCCCTAGGACTTGCAAAGATAGGTATATGGAATGAAATAAGGAACAATTTGTTCGATTTTTGTGTCTTCGGATGAAAAAAAGGTAACATTGGGGCTTGCTGTCAGTAAAAATCAGTACCTTTGCAAGCCTAATACCTAAATATGATGCACCGTAGTTTGATTATACTTCTTTTTGTACTTACCGCCGCCATCATCGCCGTGATGACCACCCAGCAGGGCTGTTCGTGCCAGCATCCGGTAGCGACAACGGTGGTGGAAGATACCGTCAACAATATCCCCATTGATACTGCCCTGAGGGCACGGTTGGAAACTTTTGCTGCCAGTCCGCGACCCCAGGGACAGTTTGCCCTTCACGTGTTTGACCTCACAGCCAACAAGCCCGTCTATGGCTTTCAGGAAACGCTGGCACTGCCGTCGGCATCCTGCCTGAAACTGCTGACCGGGATTGCCGGATTGAAACTGCTGGGGACAGACTATACCTATCGTACGGAGATACTTGCCAAGGGCAAGGTGGCTGCCGACGGAACATGGAAGGGAGACATCGCTTTCCGTGCCGGCTTGCATCCGCAGCTGATGGAGGCCGACATGGTGCCGCTGGCTGCTGCCCTCCGAAAAATGGGAGTGAAAAAGATAGGAGGAAAACTGATTGTCGACCTGACCGTCACCGAGCCTGTACAGGCCGAGACCCACTGGTATCCTTGGGATTTGACCTTTGCCAAATATGGCTTGCTCTACAAGGGCGCTCCCCGCGTAGTGCAAACCCTCAAGGTCGTTTTGCGCGGACAGGGCATAGCCGTGGCAGACTCGCAGATAGTGAAGAGGTCCGTGCCTGCCGGTTTCCGTCCTGTCAGTACAGCGTCGCTGCCTGTCGACGAGGTAATCAAACGCATGTGGAAGAACAGCTCCAACACCCAGTCTACCTCTCTGCTTTATACCATAGGAAGCAAGCTGGGCGCACGGGAGCAGCATGCGGCAAAGGGAGTTGACTATCTGAGACACTTCCTCCGCGATTCGCTGGCGCTGGCAGACACTGCACTCGTGATTCACGATGGCTGCGGACTGTGTACCCATAACCGACTTTCGCCCGAGGCGCTCACTACCATCCTGCGTTATGGCTATCAGGACAAAAAAATCCGCCCCTTCCTGGAGCGGAATCTGTCGGTTGCCGGTGTCGACGGAACACTAGCGAGAGAAATGTCTCATAGCAAGACCAGAGGTAAGGTATGGGCTAAGACGGGCACCCTCTCACATCCCTATGGCATCAGCTCGCTGGCAGGTTTCTGCAAGAGCAGCAATGGACATACACTGGCTTTTGCGATCATGGACAGCGAGATGTCGGTGCTGGATGCAAGGGTATTGCAAAACAAACTCTGCCGGCTGTTGGTGGAGTGAGCTGCATACCCCTTCTTGCCTTACCGCTCGCCTAAGTAGAAGCCGGTATGGGGCGGCTGGTTGTAACCCACATTTTCCGTTGCCACACTGAGACGATAGGGAATGTCCTGCATCAGACAGCAGATACGGTGGGAAGTGGGAACAGGACTGACATAAAGGCGAAGTTCGCGGCTGTCGGCAGTGCGTACCAGAACCTCTTCACGCCAGTCGCCAAGCAGGTCGCCACTGAGGCAGGGGTTAGACTTTGTTCCATTGTTGAAAGAACAACCCTCGAAACGGATCAGCGGATTGCACTGGCCTGTTGTCCAATCGTATTTTGAGACTGTCTCATGGTCGAGCATCTCGCGCAGCAAGTCTCCGTCCCACCATACTGCAAAGTTGACGGGCAGGCGTCTGCCGCGGAAATAGAGGGAAGTATTGTCTGAAGGGTTGACACCATCGTCAGCCTTCGTGGCATCGGCTGGCTCGCCAGTAGGAGTGACAAGTTCTCCTTTCAGGTCGCGTATGCCGTGGCTGTCAGAACTCCACATCTCCAGTCCCGGACGGGTGGGGTCGATGTCGGCAGCCATACAACGTCCCACATCCTCCTGACTCTTGATTTGGAAGATGACCTTGCCCGTGGCAGCATCGCGCAGTTCGGAACCGTCACGTTTGTTCTCGTGGCAATCCCATAGCTGTAGTTTGTCTGTAGAGGGGTCGAAGACCGTCAGGTGCATGGCATCCCCATGCCCCATGCCCGTATTGTATAATCCCCTTCCGTCATGGTCTACCGCCATGGAGCCGTAGATGATTTCGTCACATCCGTCTCCGTCCACGTCAGCCACCCGCAGGTTGTGGTTGCCCTGTCCGGCATAGTCTTTCCATTCGGGATTGTTGGTGTCGAACACCCAGTGCTGGCTCAGTGTCTTGCCGTCCCAATCCCATGCGGCAATCACCGTGCGGGTATAGTAGCCTCGGCAGAAGAAGGCAGAGGCCCTCTTGCCATCCAGATAACCCACTCCTGCCAGATACCTGTCAGAGCGGTTGGCATGGTTGTCGCCCCAGTCGGTCAGCATGCCGCGTTCGGGCACATAGTCAACGGTAGCCATCGCTTCGCCGGTCAGTCCGTTGAAGACAGTCAGGTATTCAGGACCATCCATGATGCGTCCGGCAGACTTGACGATACCTTTGAGCAGGCTTTTCATGGCAGGGCGCTTGGGACGGGGTTGTTGGGCATCTTTAGGCCGCTTGCCGTTTTTGGGGG
>CAMAHD010000039.1 GCA_945834405.1 uncultured Prevotella sp.
TCTCGCAACTATCTACTTTTAGTGTTAAATAGGTTTTAATATAAATAATTTGAATAATACTTTAATAACAATTTAATAACAGATGAACATGAAGAAGAATATTATATATAAGATACTGTTGATGGCTATTATAGCCGTAGTGTCGATGTCTTTTACTGCCTGTGGCGGTAATGATAGCGAGGATGATACGATAGGTGTTGCTCCAGGTGAAGGTGAAACAGGTGTAAAGACCTCTACTGTGGATTTTACTATCCCTTGTCTAAACTGGACGTGGACAAAAGAACAAGTTAAGCAATATATGACTGGTAATGTTTGGACTCTCCAAACAGAAGCGGCATATGAGCTGGTATATGAAAGACACGACGGAACAAAGATACAATACGATTTTGGTTCTGCTGACTCCTGGAACCCTCATACAGGTCTGGATGCTGCAAGGGTAATATATAAGGGGACGGCTGTAGGTGACTTCAACTTCATTGTGGATAAGGTGCAGAAACAATACAATGTCACAATGGAGGTATATGAAAATGAGGGATACCACGGTGCAGAGATTACCTTCAATCTTGACGGAAAAGATGTCCAGATAGTTATGATGCGCTACCCACAGGGCGAGCTGCACGTCAAGTGGATAATGCTCTAATAATATACTCTCATTAAAATATAACAGAACGTGAATAGTTTAATCTTTTAAATACCACTATTATGGAACTGATACTGTTAGGATTGCTGACTTTAGGCTTCCTGGGTGGGAGCGACAGCAACTCTTCTTATAAGAAGAGCAGAAACAAGGCTCGTGAACGTAGAAACCGTGAGCGTCGTAGAAGGGAAAAATACTGGGAAGATGCTAACTGGTGGGGTTTGAACCGCTAAAACATCTATACCTTGTAATCCTTGACTGATGAACATAAAGGACTGTCTCTGTAATAGTGGGAGGGTGGCTTCTCGCGGGTAAGAAACATATCATAACATCAAAATATTACATCATGGAGAATTTAAAGGGTTTTTACAACGATGACACCTTAAAGGAAAAACTTCATAAAGGTGAGATTACTACACTCAACTATGTAAACCACCAATCTGAGCAAATGCAGCAGGATTTTATCAACTACTGCGAAGAAAAAGGTCTGCAGCAGAACGAAAAGAGCGCTCAGAGTTTTCTGGAGTGGTCCCTCAACCAAGAGGAGAAGGCACATAGCGAGTATCTGGACTGAATGATTGTTGTTGGTTTATTGTCTGTTATATAGTGATCCGACCTGTCAGAGTACTTCTGGCAGGTCTTTTTGTTGCTGACTGACAAATATCATCGGGTGTATCTCCAGCTGACCATCACGCGGAGAGAAACACCCGTCGCCTTTTTTTCGTAGTGATTCCAACTCGGCAGACAGCTTAGAGGTTATGCCCTCTAAACGCTCAACCTGACGGCGAAAATCTTTCTTTCCTCAACAGGATAGTAGGACTGACTGTAGCATTGAAGGGTGGTCAAAACGACGAGAAAATAAAAACATAACAAACGCTTTATTTTCGTTTCAAAAAGGGGCTGCTGATGACCCTTACAGGCCACCAGCACAACAAACCCTTTCAAAAGAATTAAATGCCTTGCAAACATTTTATCGCACATTATATTATATAAATTTTAACCAAAGGGTTAAAATTCCCTACTTAAAAGTAAGGCGACAGCCGTTCTTCTTATACTCGCTGCAATAGAAGCCTCCAAACTGGCTTTTCCTGACTATTCCCTTTCCGCAGATGGGACATTTGTCACCTTCCTTGACGTGCTTGTTGCTGAATACATTCACAACATGGCTCTTGGAAGACTTACGGGACTTGCCGGTAGAGCTGCTACGGCTGCTGCCTCTGCTGCTGGCAGCAGGCTGGGCTTCAGCATAAACACGACGTCCGGTGGTGTCGCTCGTAACTGTCTTGATGATGCTGACAAGCTGGGCTTGCAGCTCATCCATGAAGGCTTCTAACGTGAAGGTTCCCTTCTCGATGTCACGGAGCTTCTTTTCCCACTGACCTGTCAGTTCAGGGCTTTTCAGTATCCTGGCCTCGATAATCCTGATAAGGTCACGACCGGTAGAATTGCTGATAAGATTCTTCTTCTCGCGCCGGATATACTGACGCTTCAGAAGGGTCTCGATGATGCTGGCACGGCTGGAGGGACGGCCTATGCCGTTTTCCTTCATGGCCTCTCGCAAGGTCTCGTCATCCACAAATTTTCCGGCGGTCTCCATAGCCTGTAGCAAAGTGGCCTCGGTATAACGCTTGGGTGGTGTGGTCATCTTCTGGGTGAGATCTGGTATATGAGGACCATTCTCTCCGATGGTGAAGCGCGGCAAGGTGTCGTTCTCTTCCTCTGGGGATGGTTCCTTTTCTTCTTCATCGGTCACCACCTTATTATATATAATACGCCAGCCGGGATTTAGAATTGTCTTACCGGAAGCCTTGAAATCTACATCGGCTGCCTTACCCAACACGGTAGTGGTGGCATACTCACAGTCGGGATAGAAGACGGCAAGGAAACGTCTGACAATCAGGTCATAAACCTTCTGCTCATAGCTGTTGATGTCATCCAGACGGCTTTGGTCGCCGGTGGGGATGATGGCATGGTGGTCGGTGACCTTGCCGTTGTCGAAGACACGCTTGGGCTTAGAAATCTCTGAACCGTGAACAAAGCGGTCAACAAAGGGCTCATAGCCTTTCAGGTTACCCATCGTCCAACGAATCTTAGGATAGACATCATCGGGGAGATACTTGGTATCTACACGCGGATAGGTGGTAAGCTTCTTCTCATATAGGCTCTGAATGGTGCTGAGTGTCTTCTCGGCACTCATCCCGAACTTTTTGTTACAGTCCACCTGAAGGCTGGTGAGGTCATAGAGCTGGGGAGCGGACTCGCGTCCCTGTTTCTGCTTGACGTCGACAATGGTGAAGGGTTCTCCCTTCACGCGCTGAAGGAGGTGCTGACCATCTGCCTGACTCTTCATGTGTCCCTTGATGCTGCTGAAGACAGCTCCACGGTACTTGGTGGTCAACACCCAATAGGGTTCGGGCTTGAAATGCTCAATCTCCTCATCCCTGGCGACAATCATAGCAAGCGTAGGGGTCTGCACACGACCAATACTGAGGGTCTGCTTGTAACCGCCATACTTTAAGGTATAGAGCTGGGAACAGTTCATACCTAATAGCCAGTCGCCTGCGGCACGGGCTTGGCCGGCAGCATAGAGGCTGTCATACCTGCTCTGGGGAACGAGGTTTTGGAAACCTTCGCGGATAGCTTCCTCGGTCAGAGAGGATATCCAGAGACGCTGCACAGGACACCTGACACCTGCCAGCTCCATGACCCATCGCTGTATCAGCTCGCCTTCCTGACCAGCATCACCACAGTTGATGATGACATCAGCGTGCTTGTAGAGTTCCTTGATGACCTTGAACTGCTTCCTTACTCCGGCATCGTCAATCAAACGAACCTCATAGCGAGGGGGTATCATGGGAAGATTCTCTAAGGCCCACTTCTTCCATGCCTCATAATACTCTCCGGGCATCTTCAACGTACACAGATGACCGAAAGTCCATGTCACCCGGTAGCCATTGCCCTCAAAATAGCCGTCTTTCTTAGAACGGGCACCCAGCACCTTGGCAATCTCACCTGCAACGCTGGGCTTTTCTGCTATACATACCTTCATAAATAGATAAAAAATTAGATAATATTCTGATGATTTTTCTGTAAAGGAAATCAATCCGTTTTTAAAGGCAAAATCGGTGTGGTTTTTCCTCTTGATTTAACGCTTTTAAGACGATAAAAATCGTAAATGTGTTAAATCAAGACAAAGTTCCTCGAAAATTCGGTGGTCAGAAATCCCTTTCCGAACTTTGCACACGCAGGCAGGAAAAACCGCTCCGGCGGTTATGTCTGAGAGAGGTTAACGAAACAAAATATATATAATAATAAATAAGGTAAAGAAATTATGAAAGCAGAATTTACAATGCACATCAATATCACGGACAGAAACGTGGTACTGACAACAGACACCAACAACATGCAGGGTGTTGACACACAGTTGGCTATCAATATCTGGAAGTCTCTCGAAGGAACGCGCACCCGTATCAAACAGCAGATAGACAAATACTATGGTGATGACACTACGGCGGCTCCTGAGACTAAACAGGAAACAGACGGCGAAGGTGCTCAGGAAGAGAACGAGGCTCCAGCAGAAGCTGGAGAGGGAGTATAGGAATAAAGGGTTATTAGGTTTTAAATACTTTTTTTTCATAAGATGTGATTTAGGTGAATAATGAAGGTCAGCGGCGGGACAACCGCAAGGTTCGCCCCGCCGCTTTTTGAAAAACTACAGATTACACGATCAGAATGACTAAGCAAAGCATACGTAGAAAATTACTTATCGGAACCCTTGCACTGCTGACAGCTGGAAACGGCATGGCACAGCAGAAAGAGAATACCGGTGTACTCACCAATTCCTTCTGGGATAACTGGGAGGTAGCTTTCGGTGTGGAGCATCTGTCATTCTACTCTGACAGAGAAAACGGAATGAATATCTCCAAGTCACCATTCGAGAAACAGCGCTCCTGCTTTGGCGCAGCAGTTTCTTTTAATAAATGGTTCACACCGGAGTACGGCATCCGTACCAAGGGTCACGGCTACTGGGGTAAGGCGGTGCCTTACCTTAATAATAATAGTAACAACATCAACTACTTCAGCATTCAGGAACATTTCCTGCTGAACGCTACTAACGTCATCATGGGCTATCAGCCTGCACGACGCTGGGATTTCATCCCATACGCTGGGCTGGCTATCAACCGTAACATGACACACCACGAGACTTCTTTCGGGGTTGGCTTCGGCATCCTCGGCACATATGCCATCAGCAACCAGATGAAGGTTCATGCTGACCTTGGCGGTATGTATGGAGGCAGTGAGGATGGAAAATACGGTGACGGTGGACAATCAATGATGGGTAAGTTCCATACGCTCTCATTAGAACTGGGACTGACCTTTACACTGGGAAAAACAAAATGGAACAAGAAAAGACATCGCTCAGCAGGGGTGCTGCCAATCACTCCTATAGGTGAATACGAGGAGCTGAAAGAGAAAGAACCTATCAGAGATATGTCTACCGCAATGGTGGTGGATGACAACAGCGTACCGACAGGAATGGTGCTCATCAACCGTGGTCACCTGAAAATGGGTGTAACACGTCAGGATAGTCTGTGGGGATTCCTTAATCCTGTCCGTAACATCACGGTGGACGACTTCTGGATGGATAAGACGGAGGTAACGAACCGCATGTATCAGGAGTTTGTCAAGGATATATGTGACTCTATCATCGCACAGCGCATGGAAGATCCTTATTATGGTGGCGACAGCGATATGGTGAAAGAGTCTCTGTATATCATCAATCCCGTGACAGGGGAGAAGAAGATAGATGCCAGACAACTGGTGTACTGCTATGAGGAATATGACTATACAGCCGCCAACAAGCGGAAATATCGTCTCGACCCAAGAGAACGTATCCTGAATACAGATATGAAGGTTGATGAGCAGGAGGTGACGATGATTTCCAAGGATACAGCGTATATAGACCGTGAGGGTAATATTGTACGCGAGACGATAGAACGTCCGTTGTCCGGAGAGTATGACTTCCTGAATACCTACATCGTCAACATCTATCCTGATACGACATGTTGGATCAATGACTTCCCCAACAGCGACAATGATATTTATACAGCATATTATTTCTCTAATCCTGCATACCTCGACTATCCCGTCGTGGGCGTCACCTGGGAACAGGCGAACGCCTACTGTGCATGGCGCACGGAACGGATGGGACTGACAGGACGTGAGAAATACCTGAAACGGTTCAGACTACCTACGGAAGCTGAATGGGAGTTTGCTGCACGGGGTATCAGACAAAACGAGTTTCCTTGGGAACAGGATGTGGCAGGGGATAGTAAAGGGATGTTCTTCGCCAACTTCATGCCGGATGACGGTGACTTTACCAAAGATGGTAACATCATCACCTCAAAGGTAGGAACATACCAGCCGAACGGCAACGGACTGTACGACATGGCAGGAAACGTGGCTGAGTGGACTTCCACAGCATATACAGCAGCGGGTGTTCAGAACATGAACAATATCAATCCGCAGTTGAAATACAATGCAGCAATAGAGGATCCGTACCGCCTGAAGCGTAAGAGTGTTCGCGGCGGCTCATGGAAAGACTCTGAGAGTCATATCCAGTCAGCATGGCGTTCTGCTGAATACCAGAACCAACCTCGCTCCTACATCGGATTCCGCTGTGTACAGAGCATCGAAGCAAAGCCGACAGAAAAGAGTATCCTCATCAGAAACAAGTCGAAGCAAAAATAATATAAGATATGTCAAAATACAGTAAGTTCAATATCGTGTGCCGGCTCCAGAAATGGATGGACAGCGTGGCAGGACAGACGTTCCTGAACTACGCCTATTCATGGGGTGCATCAGTAGTGATACTTGGCACATTGTTCAAGCTGACACACCTACCAGGAGCAAACTTATTGCTGTTCATCGGTATGGGAACGGAGGTGTTCGTATTCTTTATCTCTGCCTTCGACCGTCCTTTCGACAAGACAACAGACGGAATGGAACTACAACGCAGCAGTCAAAACAACAGCGAGGAGGAAATTGTTTCTGTAGAGGTCGAGGATGTCCATCAGGAGAGTGAACGGAACACTATACTGCATGACAGATATAATATGTCTACTATTCTGACACAGACGCAACAGCAGTTGAGACGAGCGGAAGAATTGTCAGAGAGACTTCCTGACAATGCCGAAACAGCGGAACTAAAAAAGACACTCACGGCCATCCATGAGGTCTATAAACTCCAGCTAACCAAGGCCAGCAGTCAGATGACTACCATCGACGAGATAGACAGACAACTCAAAACGATGTCTGAGAACTTGGAAGAGCTGAACAGGGTATATACCCGGATGATAGCAGCCGTGAAACAATAATAGAATAAGGTATAAGAGAAGAAAAAAGTTAGTAGTTTTTTCATAAAGTTTGTTTAGTTATTAGATTAGTTAATGTAGTTTGTAGGGCTCCTGCCCGTTGACAACGGGCTTCGGGCAGGGCTTTTTAAATGGAAACAACAAGATGGCAATCAAGAAAAAGACTATATCCCCACGTCAGAAGATGATTAACCTGATGTACGTCGTACTGATGGCTATGATGGCGATAAACGTCTCTTCGGAGGTGCTGGATGGCTTCTCTATCGTACAGAAGAGCCTGGTAAGGACTACCGAACAGACGGCCAAGGAGAATATGTCTCTCTATGATGCCTTCGATAAACAATACTCATCAAATGCTGCTAAAACAAAGGAATGGTACATCAAGGCTGAAATGGTGAAAGATAAGAGTCAATATCTCTTTGACTTGATCAGTGAGATTAAACGACTAATAGCTATTGAAGCGGACGGTACAAAGGCTGACGTGAATAACCTGCAAAACAAGGAATCATTGGAAGCTGCCGCACAGGTAATGATAGCACCTGGCAAACCATGGGGTGATAAACTCTATAACTCCATCAATAGATATCGGGAGGATATGCTGAAAATGGTGGATGACCCTCATAAGAAAGCGGTTATCACCGCTAACCTCTCGACAGACGTTCCGGCAAATAAAGAGAATAAGAACTGGAAAGAGTATTACTTTGAAGAGATGCCAGTAATAGCAGTGATGACATTCCTCACAAAGCTTCAGAACGACATCCGCTATACGGAAGGCGAGGTGTTGCACACGCTGATGACGAACATCGATGCCGGTGACGTCCGCGTGAATAGCCTGGAGGCCTTGGTGATACCCAACAGCCAGACGATCGTGAAAGGTAACAAGTTTACAGCAAATATCGTCATGGCAGCGATAGACACCACACAGGTGCCTGAGATATACGTAGGAGAGGAAAATACCAGGCTATCCGGTAATATCTTCGAAGCGGTATGCACCAGGACGGGTGACTTCAACCTGAAGGGCTATCTACAGACGACTGGCAAGGACGGCAGCTTGATCCGTCGCAGCTTCTCACAGACTTACAGCGTAGTGGAACCGACGGCAACGGTATCGTCAGACCTGATGAACGTGCTCTATGCAGGGTATAACAACCCTATCAGCGTGAGCGTGCCAGGGGTTCCACTGTCACAGGTGACAGCCACCATGGACGGCGGCAGCCTTACAAAGACGGGAGAGGGTAGATATATCGCTAAACCGTCAAAGGTAGGTAACGCTACTATAACGGTTTTCTCTACTGCAACGGGAAATCAACAGCAGATGGCTCAATATGAGTTTCGTGTACGCAGACTGCCTGAGCCTACAACATATATCTCTATCAAGGATGATAAAGGCAATCCAGAGCGATACCGTGGCGGTACCATCAGCCGTACATCCCTGACAGGGGCTAACGGAATAGGAGCAGCAATAGATGACGGCATTTTGGATGTTCCATTTCGTGTGAAAAGCTTTGAAACGGTATTCTTTGACAGAATGGGCAATGCTGTGCCGATGGCATCAGAGGGTAGCAGCTTCTCAGAACGTCAGAAAGAGACCTTTCAGAAACTGGCGAAAAACCGCCGATTCTATATATCTCACGTCATAGCAGTAGGACCTGATGGTATCGAGAGAAAATTGAAAACATCAATGGAGATAATTTTGAGATAAAAAATATATATGCAGAAAAGTCTATCGATAATAATGACAGTCATGTTTGCAGTCACCATGCAGGCACAGCGTAATACTCCTGTAAAAACACAGGGGAAAAACGAGGTGAGGGTGACATTGCAGCCCAAAATAGGACTGAACTTTGCAACCTTGACAAAATCCGACGCCCACACTAAAGTAGGTGTGGTGATTGGAATGGATGCCGAAGTCATGTTATCGAAGAAGTGGGGAATATCAGTGGGTGCCTTATACTCTATCCAAGGAGCAACAGTAGATGCCTTCAATCTTGGCAGTAGAAGTGATGCATCCATCACCCTGAACTATCTGGCATTCCCCGTGACGGCTAATTACTATTTCTATAAAGAGTATTCTTTCAAAATAGGATTACAACCTGCCGTCAACGTGGTGTCGCGAGTGACAGCAGATAATTATCGTAATTATGAAACATGTGATATAAGACGTTTGGGAGTGGGTGTAAACGAATACGATTGGGCAATGCCAATAGGCTTTGCATATGAGAAAAAAGGTTTCGTTATTGACGCTCACTATAACATTCCACTTAAAAGGGTTGCCAGAGACTATAATAACAAAAATAGTGTTTTCCAGTTTATAATCGGATATAAATTTGATATTTAACATGACTAAAATAAAATATATTAACATCATGATAGCGCTTGCCGTTAATATCCATACATATGCGCAGGGCACAGTCAGACAACGTGACTGGCCCGTGGGCGTTCCCATGGATGAGGAATCTGTGGAATGGCGACAGGATGTCTATCGGGAACTGGATTTAACAAACGCTCGCAATGAGGGACTATACAGTGGCAGCAATCAGGAAGATGTCACAACAGGACTCTTTGCAAAAATATTAGATCTCGCAATAACACGAAAAATAGATCTTTATAAATATGAAATAGATGGCAATGAACGCCTGACAAAAAATAATCAGACAAAAGTCGAGGATATCCTCGATGACTTCCATATCAACTACACTTCTAAAGGGGATGCTATTACTGTCAATAAAAGTGATATTCCTTATGCTGAGGTGACAACATTCTATCTGAAGGAGGCTTTATACTTCGATGCTATCAATTCTTCCTTCCAAAAGCGCGTAATAGCACTCTGTCCTGTCATCGTAATGAAAGACGAGTTCTCTGACGAACCGGTACGCTATCCGTTGTTCTGGGTGAAATACCCCCAACTGGAAAAATACCTTCATAGCATCTATACTATTCCTGATTATAGGAATATTGCAAGTAGGATACCTATGGATGAGTACTTCGCGATGAATCTCTACTATGGAGAAATATATAAGGTGTATAATATATATGGAAATGCGCTGCCTATGACATTCAAAAATGATACTACCCTCCAGGTAGAGAGACAGCGAATCACTGAAAATATGCAGAAAATACGGCGTACAACCTATAATACATACTATAGTAATAAAATAGAGAATAAAGAAGAAAAAGCTGCTGTTAAAGAAAAAATAAAATACAAATGGATATTTCCATGGCAGAAAAAGAAGATACTGAAAGCAACAGAACAAGAAAAAACTGATAATAAAAAAAGATAATTCTGAACATAACAATATATAAACGTTATGAGATATTCGACAATGACATTCCTGAAAGGACTAACACTGACACTGGGACTGATGATGACAATGCAGACTACATCACAGGCACAGGAAGTCTATGCCCTGGAAGATAAGACGACAACGGTACAGCTGCGTAGTAACGGACTGTACTGGCTGGCTCTTTCACCAAACATCGGTGTCGAGCTGCAGACTGATATGGGAATAGCATTCCTGGCAGACTATGTCGGTGCATGGTGGAATAACTACGAAAGCAACCGGTTCTGGTCAAACTATGCGTTTCATGTAGAAGGTAGATATTACCTTGATACAAAAAAACAGAGTTCACCATTCAAGGGACATCATGTGGGATTGTACGGATATATGGTCACATACGACTTTGAATTTGGAGGAAAGGGTTATCAGTGTGATGACCTCTCGAAAACATTCAGCATCGGTGCCAGCTACGGCTATTCGATGCCTCTGAACGAACGCCTGAGTATAGACTTTACTGTCGGCTTCGGTTACCTGCAAAGCAAATATACAGTGTATGAACCTACAAAAACATGGTACACGGTTACAGATTATAAAAAAGGAACGTGGATAGGACCGACAAAACTGGAGGCAACACTGGTATGGAACATCAATAAGAGAAATAATAGATAATAATCATCAGATGAACAAAAATATGCTTCATAAAGGACAATATCTGATAGGTGCCATCATAGCTACCATGATGACAGTCTCCTGCGAGTATAAAGACTTAGGGGATGCTGATGATACCACACAGCGAGTACCGGTACAACTGGCATTCGACTACAGTAATGTTGACAGCTTTCCTGAAAAGATGCAGGTGATGTTCTATCGTGGTGAAACTGGCAGCTATTCTCGCTATGATATAGGAAGAGCACCACTTTCAAATCCTGAAACTATATATATTACTCCAGGAGAGTATCAGGTGGTGGCATGGAATAATGATGCTATACATGTATACTTCCAAGGGTATGATGCAAGAAAGAATATCAGCGCCAAAACGCCGAAATATAATCCTCATAACTCACCTGGCCTGCAGAAAATCGTAGACTCCCTGTTTAATGGCCAAGAAATGCTGGACTACCCAGACTATATGGTGCACTCTTATAAGGATAATGTTACAATAGAGTCACCAAAAAATATTATACTGAATGCTGACAGTATGGTGGTAACAGTAGATGTGCGTATTGGCGGAATAGCTGGACTTGAAATAGTTCGTATGGTTAAGGGAGCAATCAATAACGTTGCAGGTAGAAGATATATGGCATGGCCAAATAAAGCAACAGACCCCGTAACAGTCCTGTTTGAAGCTCGCAGTAATGCAATAGACAGCACGGTAACAGCACACTTCTGGGTATTTGGACTGGAAGCAGAAGAACTACAAAATACCGACCATAAAGCGGCTTTGTTCTTCTGGACAAACAGGGGAAAGGTATTTGTTGATTTGGACGTAACAGATTTTTTCAGGGTGTGCGGAAGAGAAAACAGTCATCTGACAATAGATATACCTGATCTGGGAATAGATATACGCGACTACCTTCCTAAAGCAGGATTGGATGTTGATATTGATGAGTGGGATAATGAATATAAACCCATAGGTTTTTAGGCTCTACAGTGTTTAATATAAAATTTGCGAAGAAAAAAAAATATTGTGTTATTTAACTTTATTGTTTAATTTAATTTATTTCTATTATGAACAAGAAATTTATTATTATGGCTGCATTCGCAGCAATGTTCTCAATGGCTTTCACAAGCTGTAGTAACGAAGATGATGCCGCTGGCGCAAGCAAGGCCGGTTCTGTCGCCCTCGGTGGTACTCGTGCAATGACGTTCGGTACCTACATGGATGGTGCTGTTATGACCCGTGGCTACAACGCCAGCGTAGAAGACATTCAGGCCGACGGTATCTCTGTATGGGCTTTCGACGCTACCAAGGAGACAGCTATCACTGATGCTGCTGACTTCTTCATGGGTGGTCCTAACGAGGGTCTGGCTCATACCTACGGAAAAGATGGGTATAAGGATGTATGGAAAGCTGACAAGGACTACTTCTGGCCGGAGTACAAACTGAACTTTGTGGCACTGACTCCTATGACGGGTGGCGGTATCGGAACTATCGGCATCAGCCAGGCAGCTAAGACTGCAGAGCTTCAGAAGCCGGTCATGACCGTCACGGTGGACGTGCCTCTGACCACGGAGTCCGACGGAACCTATGGTGAAGACAATCAGAAGGACATCATGATTGCATCCATCGAGGACAAGCAGGGTGATGGCAACTCCGCTGTCTTCACCTTCAAGCACGCTCTCTCGCAGATTGTCTTCAAGGGCTGTGTTGATGCTACTACCACCATCCACAAGGCGGTGGTGAAGAGCATCAAACTCGTCAACGTCGCCTCTGACGGTACTATTACCTATACCGCCGCTACGGGCGCTTTCGCCGCTGACAACCAGGGCACTCAGAACAAGACCTATGCCGCTAATGTCAAGAACAAAGTGGTGACGGCGAAGAGTGGTGTAGGCACTAATGACATCACAGGTCAGGACGACAACGCAACAAGACGTGACTATCAGCTCATGATTATGCCGCAGACTTCCGTTAAATGCACTGGCATTACAACCGAGAACCTGTCGCAGACCACTGAGCCAACCAACGGCACTTATCTGCTCGTCAACGCCGACATCTATGCCAACGGCGACAACGTGAATAAGGTTCTTTCGAGTGCTACCAACGTGTACATTCCTCTGGAAGAGACCACTTGGGCACCCAACACCAAGTACACCTATACGCTGAAGTTCGGTGATAACCTGCTGCATCCCATCACCTTCACAGCCAGCATCTCTGACTGGGCTACCACCGACGCCAACAAGAACGTAGAGTTCTAAGCTTGTAGTGTAACAACTCTCTCGTGCCGTAAGGCAATGATCATGGTAACATGAACCGGGCGGCAGGGAACTCAATCAACTTTCCTGTCGCCCGTTATTTATTCAATTAAATGCTGACTGTTAGAATAGCGTGAATAAAAAATAAAGCTTATGAATAATAAAAGATATACTACACTGTTGATGACAGCCTTTTTAATGGCAGTTCTCTTTGGTGTGACAGCATGCTCGTCAGAGGAAAATATTCCTGGTGAAAATTTGTCTCAAATCTTCTTTAATGTTGATAGTTGGACAGGGACAAACTATCACTCGCCGAAATTGACTCGCGCTGCAACGGGAACGACCTCTGCTATTGAAGCGGACGGTTTTGGGGTGAGTGCAGCAGTCTATCCGACAGCCAGCAGTTATACAACAGTAGGCTGTGGATCTTATTTCTATAATATTCATGCCTATCCCAATGAAAATATTGACTATTTCTGGCCAGCGGATAATAAAAAAATGGCGTTCTATGCCTACTATCCTTACAGTAACTCTAACCCTACCGTTACTTCATCTGAAACGTTAGGGCATCCAATCTATACATATACTGTTCCCCAATCTGTTGCCTCACAGATGGACTTTATGACAGCTAAAGTGACAGACAGACTGACCTCAAATACATCCAGTGTTTCGTTGTCTTTCGAACATAGGTGTTCAGATATACGCTTTGTTTTAATCAATAATAAAGCGGAAGATGTAACAGTAAACTCCATATCTTTATATGGTGTTAAGTATTCTGGAACCTATAACGGAACATCATGGAGCTTAAATAATACTACCAACTCTAAATCACAATATACTTTCACCTTGGCAGCTAACAGCACTGCAACGCATGGTGATTCTACTGATATAACTGGAACAACAAATCATTTTATCATTCTTCCACAAACAATAAGTAGTGGTACCGAAATATTTAATTTTGTTATAGACAGTGAGGAACATCCGTTCTCTCCTGATAGTAATATAACGTTTGAAGAGGGTAAAAGCTACACTTTTAACGTAACCATCAAGGATGACGGGGAAATAAAAATAAGTTTAACAGCAACCATCAGGGATTGGGTTGTCGAAACCGAAACAGATATCATTCCTTCAGTTAATCCTACAGATACTCAGGCAATAATAACCAACTGGGTGTTTACACCTTCCGACGAGGATGAAAGTCCCACACCACAATATCCTACAACACCAAATACTGGTGTGAACGATTGGGAATCAGAAGAATAATAATAAACTAAAATAAGAAGATTATGAAACAATTTAAAAAGGCATGGGTTCTTAACGAACTGAAATTATTTGTCGCCTTCATGACGGGGATGATAACAGTATCATGTACTGATTATATGGAGGATTATGCTCCTGCAAACGACGAATCGTCCGTAAAAATCCAGGTGGTAGATCAGAAAATCATGGGTAATGATACTATTACCCGTACTGCTTATTCTGGAATCACTACAAGCTTTGAAAATGGTGATACCATAGGTATTTATGCAGTACAGGGTACAGACGTCAAATACGCCAATATTAAGGCAACATACTATAATGGAGAATGGACGCCTGAATCGTTTATTGAATTCAGTGGGGACTACACCTATTACGCTTATTTCCCATATAGGCGTTCTCCTTCGGCACCTGACTTTACTCAGGCTACTGTTGACACCAAATTTGCTACGCTCATCAGTGATTGGCCGATAGCTGCAGACCAGAGTAGTGGTGCAACTTTCAAGGCAAGTGACCTAATGTTGGCACAAGGAACAAATCCTTCTGAAAACGTGATATCGTTCCAGATGAATCATAAGATGGCCATGGCTATCTTGGAGATGGAAAACTGTACGATGTCGTATTCAACAACTCCAGATGTCAAGACTCCTATAGGACATACATTCACTGGAAATATTCCTCTTTATGATAGCTCTGATGGTAAATACTATTATATTATGCGCCCTAATACACTGACGACAATAGGTGGTGTATCTCTTAGGGCTGGGGCTGGTAAATACATCCAGAGAAGAACAGGTGATATAACAGATACTTATACCATCACATATTCTACAGACGGTGGCGCTACATATAGCGCTGGTTCTAAACCGTCTTGGCTGACTTCAATCGTTGAAACACGAGGTGAAGGTGAAACTCTTAACTTCTGTATCTATGCAACAGACACGAAGACGACGAACACTTCTTTGGGTACTACAACAGTGAATCCGTCTCAGGACGTGTTACGTACTGCTACACCAGTCAATCAATATGACCTTTCTACCAAAGGTGGAACTGTCAGTCGTACAACGGCGAACTGCTATATGGTTCATGCACCAGGAACATATAAGCTGCCGCTGGTTTATGGTAATTCCATCAAGAATGGTGGTACTAACTCTAAGGCTTATGCAGCTACTTCAACAGGTACCAACATCAAGGCTAATCTGGTAAATCATGCTGGTGACCCAATTACTGGCCCATGGCTTAAAGACCATGTTGGAGCAGTTCCTTCAACAGCTGAACTATTATGGCAAGATGCTTCTGGATTGATATCGGAAGTTGGCATAAGCGGTGACTATTTGACATTTACTGTTCCTGCAGCTACGATAACAGCCGGAAATGCTGTAATAGCTGTCAAGAACAGCAGCGGTACCATCGTATGGTCATGGCATATCTGGGTGACAGACCAAGACTGGAGCAGATCTCTGACAACAGTAGCCACAGGAGCACATAACTATATCGTTACTCCTGTTAATGTTGGATGGGTACCTGGCGATGAGACGAGGGTGACTTATCAGGGTAGCAACTGCCTCGTCAGAGTAACTACTGATAGCGGCTCTCAACTGTCATTCCGTGTCGACCAACCCAATAATGTGACGGTGACAGCCCGAAAGGACGGTTTCTCTCCATATTACCAGTGGGGAAGAAAGGATCCTTTCATTCCTTCCGATGGTGTAAAACCAACTTCGGGTAATGCGGCAGATAAAACCGTGTACGATATCAGTGGAAATAATATAACATCCACTATTACTCCGCAAACAAGGAAGACAAATGCGACAACCACAAAGGGAGGTAGTATTCAGAATCCTACAATGTGGTATTATAGCGGTGCTCAGTGGGAAAGTGAAACTTACTATAATAACTGGGATATCAATAATAATACAATAGATAATATTGCTACACCGACAGAAAAGACGGTGTATGACCCATGTCCTCCAGGCTTCTGTGTTCCAACTGGTAACCTGTATTATTTTATGGGTAACGGTAGTAATAGGACAATGTCAACCTTCAATACTACTGTAGGCAGTATGGGCGCCACATGGAACATCGGTATTACAGGTGATGCTCTATTTTTTCCTGCCGCCGGTCGTCGTAGCAACAGCTCGGGTGCTGCAGCCAACGTTGGGACGAACGGTTACTATTGGTCCGCATCTCCCAACAGTACGACTAACGGTCGATACCTGTGCTTCTATTCGAGCTACTGGCGCTGGAGCAACAACTATCGGTCTTACGGTTACTCCGTCCGGGCCGTCGTTGAAGAATAAATTTTAATTTTTCCCGTTAAGGCGAGGCTGGCCCTTAAAAGGCCAGCCTATTTAAACTCGGCGAAGCCGAGCAGAAGAGGACGGAGAATTTTACATATTTTAATGGGAGGGGTAAACACTTTCGCTATATTTTGTAACTTTGCAAGTTGAAACAAAATACCTCTCAAATTTTAAGAATACGATGACTTTCAAAGAAAGATTAAGTAAAGAAAAAGACAACCTGACAAAGATTATCCTCTTCAATGACAGAGGACTATTCTTTAACTTGATAGAACGGTCGGCATACGCTTTTTGCACGCGTATCAAACCGTTCAAAGTACAGGTTAAGACACTAAAAGGAGTCGATGAACCTTTTGTCTCTATCGGTGTCCCCGTTGAAAAGAAAGATCGCTATCTTCAAGGAATGAAGATAGAAGAAGATGACCAGGGAAACATTTCTGCTCTTCTTAGAGAACCTATTGACGAAAATGCTTTTCGTGCATGGAAAAATCATGTCATCGAAGAAAACAAAACAAAAACTTCTTCAGAACATACGCCAGCAGATATTCCATTCACTTCCGTAATAACAGAAAATAAAGATAGTAATGATACACTTATCAGGGAATGTTTTCTGGAAGTCAAAGCTCTCAATATCGCATCAATGACTCCCATGGAGGCTATGATATATCTTAATAACTTACAGCAGAAACTAAAAGATATAAAATAATCGCGTATGCCAGAGTCTAACAACACACCTAAAAGACAAAAAAGGGACTGGAGTAATGAAGGTGGACTACCATACGACAAAGTTCCGGCATTCAAAGCGGCATACGACCTCTATAAAGAATGTCAGTTTCGGCTACGAAACGTGCCTAATGATGCCAAACCAATATCGAGGGAACTGAAAGCTAAAATAATGAGGGTGATGGTATGTGTGGCACATGCCAGACTAAATGTCCATGTCATGGACGCTCTGAGGGAGGCAACAGACCTGTCTATCGAGACACAGATAACACTGCGTGTATTGGTAGAAACCAACTCCATAACGAGAAAAGATTTTGCCGTCATATCACAATACTCTGACAATCTCTTCAGACAAATGGTAGGGTGGAGTACCAGCGAAGAGAAAAAAGCGAAAGAGAATTCTTCTCTCTTTCCTCATGAATAATTGTTCTTTGACATAAGGAAGAGTCCCATAAGGTTATGGGAGAGATTGTAGCTGGTCATGAAACCAGAACAGAGTTCCCGCAAATTCAGTGGCCTACCTCTTAGGAGAAATCTTATTGGGTTATGGTAAGCCAGTCTGGGGTTCCCAAAAAGGGATAGATCATCAAGACAACTTCGTTGTCATGACGGTTTGCGGTTTGGTAAATGTGCCTCCCCGCGACCCATTCAATCAAAAGGCCACAGGTTTTCCTGCCGCCGGTCGTCGTAACAACAGCTCGGGTGCTGCAGCCAACGTTGGGACGAACGGTTACTATTGGTCCGCATCTCCCAACAGTACGACTAACGGTCGATACCTGAACTTCAATTCGAGCAACTGGAACTGGAACAACAACAATCGGTCTAACGGTTACTCCGTCCGGGCCGTCGTTGAAGAATTTGAAGGCCAGTGGACTCTTCCTTTCTTCATAACGCTTTTCACCATAGAAATGGTTATCTCTGATGAACAGATAAGAGCAGACCTATACCAAGGCTATTTCGATGCCAGAAAGCATAAAAGAAACACGCTGGCACAGCTTAATTTCGAGATTTTCATGGAACATCACCTTGAAGATCTCTACACCTCGCTGATACGAAGAATATATCAACCTCTGCCAGCATTTTGCTTCGTCACCTTCGAGCCTATAATGCGCGAAGTATATGCCTCGCAATTTCGTGACCGTGTCGTTCAGCATATGCTGTTTAACTACCTGGCACCACTCTTTGAAACACTGTTTATTTATGACACCTATTCCTGCAGGCAGGAAAAAGGAACACTCTTCGGCGTAGAACGCTACCAGCACCATCTGCGTTCTGTTACCAATAACTTCACGGAAGAGGCGTGGGTGCTATATATAGACCTGTCAGGCTATTTCATGTCCATCGATAAACAGCTGGTGATAGATACGGTGATGTATGAGGTTTACAGACATCTTGACCGTAAATCACCAGACGGCAGACGATGGAAGGAAAGAATCGATCCGGATTTCATAGAGTATCTGATGCACTGCATCCTTGACAGAAATCCGTCGGTGGACTGTATTTATATCGGCCCTAAATCTAACTGGGACAACTTACCGACAAGAAAATGCCTTAAATACAGTCCGGAAGGAAAAGGAATCGTTATCGGTGATATCACCTCACAACTTTTCTCGAACGTGCTGCTGAATATCTATGACCAGTGGGTCAAAAGGAAAATGCTCATCAGACATTATGGACATTATGTCGATGACATGTATCATATGCACAAGAACAAATTCTTCCTTGATAAGGAGTTTAAACCTCGTGCAGAGGAATTTCTTAACGAAAAGGTACATGTGGCCGTCAATCATGACAAATGGCGACTGCTGTCAGCAAACGATGCTAACCAATACCTTGGCGCATACGTCAGGCCATATTATGTTATGCCGAGACAGCGCACCATAGACAAATTTTGCAAGACGATGCGGGAAATAGAATATGAACTTCTCTTTAGTAATCCTTCTTACGAGGACTTGTTACAGGCAAGAGCCAGAATTAACTCATATTCTGGGATATTGCAACATTATAAATCTTTCACTCTAAGAAAGAAATACATGGATCAACCTATCTTCTATCGCTATTTCACTTACGATAAGGGATTTCATAAGGCAATACTGCGTCCGGAATACGGAGGAAAACCCGTGAAATACGAATGGTATAAACCAAATTTTGAAGAGACAGAAGTAAAGCCACTCATCCCAAAAGATAATTGGCTAAGCCAAATTCACCCTCCTATAGATATTCCAGACACGGAAAGAAATGTTTACCAGTTTTTAGCCGACAACAGCTTGATATAATATAATGTAAAAAACTCCTTTCTGTCATAAATACACCTCATTTTAAACCCTTCCGGTCTTAAATGTGTTAAATCAAGACAAAGTTCCTCGAAAATTCGGCGGTCAGAAATCCCTTTCCGAACTTTGCTCGAAAAT
>CAMAHD010000040.1 GCA_945834405.1 uncultured Prevotella sp.
GGGATTCTGCAAAGAGTTCAACGCCAGAACCCAGGATAAGGCAGGAAAGATTCTCCCTGTTGTTATCACTTACTACAACGACAAGTCTTTCAGCTTTGTAATCAAGACTCCTCCCGCAGCTGTTCAGCTGAAGGAAGCAGCCAAGGTGAAGAGCGGTTCTGCTCAGCCCAACCGTAAAAAGGTTGCTACTGTTACCTGGGATCAGGTAAAGGCTATTGCTGAGGACAAGATGAGCGATTTGAATTGCTTTACTGTCGAGTCGGCCATGAAACTGATTGCAGGAACTGCGAGAAGCATGGGTATCACAGTTCAAGGGGAATTCCCTGGTAAATAATTAATAACTTCAATTAAACAATGAGTAAACTGACAAAAAATCAAAAGTTAGTAGCTGATAAGGTTGAAGCAGGGAAAGCATACTCTTTGAAGGAAGCAGCCAAGCTGGTAAAGGAAATAACCTATACCAAGTTTGATGCCTCACTGGATATTGACGTACGCTTGGGCGTAGACCCACGTAAGGCTAACCAGATGGTTCGTGGCGTGGTTACACTGCCCCACGGCACCGGTAAGGTTACACGTGTGCTCTGCCTCTGTACACCCGATGCTGAAGCTGCTGCAAAAGAAGCTGGCGCTGACTATGTTGGACTCGATGAGTATATCGAGAAGATTAAAGGTGGTTGGACTGATGTCGATGTGATTATCACTATGCCTTCATGCATGGGTAAGATCGGTCCTCTCGGACGTGTTCTCGGACCTCGTGGACTTATGCCTAACCCCAAGAGCGGTACTGTGACCATGGATGTGGCAAAGGCCGTGAAAGAGGTAAAGCAGGGTAAGATTGACTTCAAGGTTGACAAGACCGGTATCGTTCATACTTCTATCGGTAAGGTTTCGTTCACCGAAGAGCAAATCTATGATAATGCTAAGGAGTTCGTTCAGACTATTATCAAGCTGAAGCCCGCTGCTGCCAAGGGTACTTACCTGAAGAGCATCTTTATTTCGAGCACGATGAGTCAAGGTATCAAGATAGATCCGAAATCAGTTGAATAACTCGTTAAAAGTTTAGTAAAATGAAAAAGGAATTAAAAGATACTATCATCGTTGAGCTTGGTAACCTGTTGAAGGAGTACGCTCACTTCTATCTTGTAAATACTGAAGGACTGAATGCTGAGAAGACCAGCGCCCTGCGTCGCAATTGCTTCAAGCAGGAAGTGAAGATGGTTGTTGTGAAGAATACACTTCTCCACAAGGCTTTCGAGGCTTCAGATATTGATTTTGAACCTCTCTATGGTTGCTTAAAAGGTAACACGGCTTTATTGTTCTCCAATACTGCCAACGTGCCCGCCAAGTTGCTCAAGGAGTACACCAAGGAAGGTGTACCTGCACTCAAAGGAGCTTATGCTGAAGAAAGTTTCTTCGTTGGTGCTGACAAACTTGAAGAACTGGCCTCTCTCAAGAGCAAGAACGAACTCATCGCAGATGTTGTGGCTCTGCTTCAGTCACCTGCAAAGAACGTTGTTTCTGCTCTCCAGTCAGGCGCAAACACCATACATGGTGTGCTGAAGACTTTAGGCGAGCGTCCTGAATAATTGTTTTCTCGCGGAAGACAATCTTTCATAAGTCACTATAATCAACATTAAAAAATCAATAAAATTTAAATAAAATGGCAGATATCAAAGCTATTGCTGAACAATTAGTAAATCTTACAGTAAAGGAAGTTAATGAGTTGGCAACTGTCCTCAAGGACGAGTATGGAATCGAGCCCGCTGCTGCAGCTGTTGCTGTTGCTGCTGGTCCCGCTGCAGGTGGCGCAGACGCTGCTGCTGAGGAGAAGACCTCTTTCGACGTCGTTCTCAAGGAGGCTGGCTCTGCTAAGCTTCAGGTAGTTAAGGCCGTTAAGGAGGCTTGTGGTCTCGGTCTGAAGGAAGCTAAGGACCTCGTTGATGGAGCTCCTTCTACTCTGAAGGAAGGTCTTTCTAAGGATGAGGCTGAGAACCTGAAGAAGACTATCGAGGCTGCTGGTGCCGTTGTTGAGCTCAAGTAATTTTAATTACAACAATATTAATTGGTTAAGAATCTCTAAGTAGGGGATTCTTAACCTTTTGTGTCTTTTTAACGGACACTTGTGTCTGCATGGACACGCAAGGTAAGGGACTTTTTTCACCCGAAAGGTAACAATCAATTTTTTTATGGCTTCTAAATTAGTAAATAATAGAGTAAACTTTGGCAGCGTTAAAAACCCGATGCCATTTCCGGATTTCCTCGATGTGCAGTTGAAGTCTTTCAGAGATTTCCTGCAGCTGGATACTCCGCCTGAGGAACGCAAGAATGACGGCTTGTATAAGGTGTTCGCCGAGAACTTCCCCATCACCGACACACGTAATAATTTCGTTCTTGAGTTCCTGGATTACTATATCGACCCGCCACGCTACACCATTGATGAGTGTTTGGAGCGTGGACTCACTTATAGCGTACCTCTGAAGGCTAAACTCAAACTCTACTGTACTGACCCCGACCATGAAGATTTTGAACCTAAAGTTCAGGATGTTTTCCTTGGCCCTATACCTTATATGACTGCTAATGGCACCTTTGTAATCAATGGTGCTGAACGTGTTGTTGTATCTCAATTGCATCGTTCGCCTGGCGTTTTCTTCGGTCAGAACGTACACTCTAATGGTTCTTTGCTTTATTCTGCAAGAATCATTCCTTTCAAGGGTTCATGGATTGAGTTTGCAACTGATATCAACAACGTGATGTATGCTTACATCGACCGAAAGAAGAAGTTGCCTGTTACCACCTTGCTTCGCGCCATCGGTTTTGAAACCGACAAGGAAATCCTCCAGATTTTCGACCTGGCTGAAGAAGTAAAGATCAACAAGTCCAACCTCAAGAAGTATATCGGCGCTAAATTAGCTGCTCGTGTGCTGAAGAGCTGGAACGAGGACTTCGTTGATGAAGATACCGGCGAAGTGGTATCTATCGAGCGTAACGAGGTGATGTTGGAACGCGAAACAGAAATTACTGAAGACAACATTGATGAAATTCTTGAAAGCGGCGCCCAGACTATACTCGTTCACAAGGACGAGGCTGTAGCTCAGGACTACTCCATCATCTTCAATACCCTGCAGAAGGACCCCAGCAACTCCGAAAAGGAAGCTGTGCTCTATATTTATCGCCAGTTACGTAATGCTGATCCTGCTGATGATGCTTCTGCGCGCGAAGTCATTCAGAACCTTTTCTTCTCAGACAAGCGTTATGACTTGGGTGATGTAGGTCGTTACAGAATCAACAGAAAACTTGGTCTTGACACAGAAGCCGATGTGCGTGTATTGACCAAGGAAGACATTATCGAAATTATCAAATACCTGATTCAGCTGATCAACTCCAAAGCTACCGTTGACGATATTGACCACCTTTCAAACCGTCGTGTACGTACTGTCGGAGAGCAGCTGAGCAATCAGTTCTCTATAGGTTTGGCACGCATGAGCCGAACCATTCGCGAGCGCATGAACGTGCGTGACAACGAGGTCTTTTCACCGACCGACTTGATTAACGCTAAGACTATCTCAAGCGTTATCAACTCGTTCTTTGGTACGAACCCCTTGTCGCAGTTTATGGACCAGACCAACCCATTGGCTGAAGTTACCCATAAGCGTCGTCTCTCGGCTCTCGGTCCTGGCGGTCTCTCACGTGAGCGTGCCGGTTTCGAGGTGCGAGATGTTCACTACACCCATTATGGTCGTCTCTGTCCTATTGAGAGTCCTGAAGGACCTAACATCGGTCTGATATCTTCTCTCTGTATTTATGCCAAGATTAATGAACTCGGTTTCATTGAGACCCCATATAGAAGGGTGGTTAATGGTGTTGCTGACTTAAACAATGATGATATCGTATATCTGACGGCTGAGGAGGAAGAAGAGCATGTTATCGGTCAGGGAAATGCTCCCTTGAACGATGATGGCACCTTCATCCGCGATGTCGTGAAATGTCGCCAGAATGCGGACTTCCCCGTTGTACCACCTGAGCAGGTAGACCTGATGGACGTATCACCCCAGCAGATTGGTTCTATCGCCGCTTCTCTCATTCCTTTCCTTGAGCACGACGATGCCCACCGTGCGCTCATGGGTTCTAACATGATGCGTCAGGCCGTACCGCTTCTTCACAACGAGGCTCCTATCGTAGGTACTGGCATTGAAAAGCAGGTGTGTGAAGACTCACGTACCATGGTTACGGCAGAGGGTGATGGTGTTGTGGAATATGTTGATGCCACAACCATCCGTATCTTGTACGACAGAACGGAAGACGAGGAGTTTGTCAGCTTTGAGCCCGCTCTCAAGGAATACCGTATACCCAAGTTCCGTCGTACCAACCAGAATATGACCATCGACTTGCGTCCTATCTGTAACAAGGGACAGCGTGTGAAGGCAGGTGATATACTGACTGAAGGATATGCTACGGAGAAGGGTGAGTTGGCGCTCGGACGCAACCTCCTTGTGGCATACATGCCATGGAAGGGTTACAACTATGAGGATGCCATCGTTTTGAACGAGCGTGTAGTGCGTGACGACATTCTCACTTCTGTACATGTTGACGAGTACTCACTCGACGTGCGCGAGACCAAGCGAGGTGTAGAAGAGTTTACCAGCGACATTCCTAATGTCAGCGAAGAAGCTACCAAAGACCTTGACGACAATGGTATCATTCGCGTTGGTGCCCGAGTAGAACCAGGTGATATCCTGATTGGTAAGATTTCACCTAAGGGAGAGAGCGACCCCTCGCCTGAGGAGAAACTGCTTCGCGCTATCTTCGGTGACAAGGCCGGAGACGTAAAGGATTCTTCACTCAAAGCTAATCCTTCACTGAAGGGCGTGATTATCGACAAGAAGCTGTTTGCACGTGCTATCAAGACACGTCAGACCAAGATGCAGGATAAGGTGACGCTTGCCAAGATTGACGAGGAGTATGCTGCTAAAGCTGAAGACCTGAAGGATATCCTCGTAGATAAACTGCTCGAACTGACTGATGGAAAGGCTTCACAAGGAGTCAAAGACTATACCGGAGCAGAGATTATCACACGTGGTACGAAGTTCACTGTCACTAACTTGAAGAACCTCGAATATGGAGATATCCAGATAAGCAAGTGGACCAGCGATGAGCATACCAATGAGTTGATAGCCAAGCTGATCATCAACTATATGAAGAAATACAAACTCCTTGATGCCGAAATGAAGCGCAAGAAGTTTGCCATCACTATCGGCGACGAGTTGCCTTCTGGTATTTTACAGATGGCGAAAGTATATGTTGCCAAGAAGCGTAAGATCAGTGTCGGTGACAAACTGGCTGGTCGTCATGGTAACAAGGGTATCGTTTCCAAGATCGTAAGACAGGAAGATATGCCATTCCTGGAGGACGGAAGACCGGTAGACTTGGTATTGAATCCTCTGGGTGTGCCCTCTCGTATGAATCTGGGACAGATTTTTGAGGCTATTCTTGGTGCAGCAGGCAAGCGCCTTGGTGTGAAGTTTGCTACTCCTATCTTTGACGGTGCCAAACTGGATGACCTCGCTGAATGGACGGACAAAGCAGGACTTCCTCACCTTTGTTCTACCCATCTTTATGATGGCGAAACGGGTGAACGATTCGACCAGCCTGCGACCGTAGGTATCACCTACTTCCTCAAACTCGGTCACATGGTTGAGGATAAGATGCACGCCCGTTCTATTGGTCCGTACTCTCTTATCACTCAGCAACCATTGGGAGGTAAGGCACAGTTCGGCGGACAGCGTTTCGGTGAGATGGAGGTCTGGGCACTGGAGGCTTTCGGAGCCAGCCATGTTCTGCAGGAAATCTTGACCATCAAGTCCGACGATGTCGTAGGACGAAGCAAGGCATACGAGGCCATTGTCAAGGGAGAACCCATGCCAACACCAGGCATACCAGAGTCACTTAACGTGCTCCTGCACGAGTTGAAGGGTCTGGGATTGAGCGTCACACTTGACTAATTAACGTAACTCTTACAAATAAAAAAATCAATCACACAATATGGCTTTCAAGAAAGATTCTAAGATAAAGAATAATTTCACCAAGATTACCATCGGATTGGCTTCTCCCGAGGAAGTGCTGGAGAGTTCGTATGGCGAGGTGACCAAACCCGAAACCATCAACTATCGCACCTACAAGCCTGAGCGCGATGGCTTGTTCTGCGAGCGCATTTTCGGTCCTACCAAGGATTATGAGTGTGCCTGCGGCAAATACAAGCGCATCCGTTATAAAGGTATCGTCTGCGACCGATGTGGTGTAGAGGTGACAGAAAAGAAGGTTCGCCGTGAAAGAACAGGACATATCGACTTGGTGGTTCCTGTTGCACATATCTGGTATTTCCGCTCCCTTCCCAATAAAATCGGTTATCTTCTGGGCTTGCCCACCAAGAAACTCGATGCCATCATCTACTACGAACGTTATGTAGTGATTCAGCCAGGTATTATGGAGGGAAAAACGGACAGCGAAGGCAATCCTTTGTTGGGTTCTACCAAGTTCGACCTCCTTTCTGAAGACGAGTATAATGACCTGTTAGACAATGTGGTACCTGCAGAAAATGACTATCTGGAGGACTCCGACCCTAATAAGTTCATTGCGAAGATGGGTGCTGAAGCTATATACGACTTGCTGAGCAGACTCGACCTTGACTCTCTGTCATACGAACTTCGCGACAGAGCCAATACGGATTCCTCCGTACAGAGGAAGAATGAGGCACTCAAGCGTCTGCAGGTTGTTGAAGCATTCCGTTCAAGCAAAGAGCTCAACAAGCCCGAATGGATGATTCTCAAGATTATCCCCGTCATTCCTCCAGAGCTGCGTCCTTTGGTACCACTGGATGGCGGACGTTTTGCAACCTCCGATTTGAATGACCTCTATCGTCGAGTAATCATCCGTAATAATCGTCTGAAGAGACTGATTGAAATCAAGGCACCGGAAGTGATTCTCCGTAATGAGAAACGTATGCTTCAGGAAGCGGTTGACAGTCTTTTCGACAACTCTCGCAAGAGCAGTGCAGTAAAGAGCGACAGCAACCGTCCGCTCAAATCTCTCTCTGATTCACTCAAGGGTAAGGCAGGTCGATTCCGCCAGAACCTCTTGGGTAAGCGTGTAGACTATTCTGCCCGTTCGGTTATCGTGGTAGGTCCCGAACTGAAGATGGGCGAATGTGGTCTGCCCAAACTGATGGCTGCCGAGCTGTACAAACCGTTCATCATACGCAAGCTGATTGAACGTGGCATCGTGAAGACTGTCAAGAGTGCCAAGAAGATTGTTGACCGTCGCGAACCCGTCATTTGGGACATCTTGGAAAATGTGATGAAGGGTCATCCCGTACTGCTGAACCGTGCACCTACACTTCACCGTCTGGGTATTCAGGCCTTCCAGCCTAAGCTGATTGAGGGCAAGGCTATTCAGCTGCATCCTCTGGCATGTACTGCATTTAATGCCGACTTTGACGGTGACCAGATGGCTGTCCACTTGCCTTTGAGCAATGAAGCCATCCTGGAGGCACAGATACTGATGCTCCAGAGCCACAATATTCTGAATCCTGCCAATGGTGCTCCTATCACTGTGCCTTCACAGGATATGGTTCTTGGACTGTATTATATTACGAAGATTCGTCCCAATGCCAAGGGTGAAGGCTTGACCTTCTACGGACCCGAAGAGGCCATCATCGCTTATAATGAACGCAAGTGTGACCTTCATGCCCAAATCAAGGTCAAGGTGAAGGATGTTGACGAGCAGGGTAATTTTGTCAACAGAATGGTTGAAACTTCTGTCGGACGTGTCATCGTAAATGGTATCATTCCTGACGAAGTAGGCTTCGTTAACAAAGTAATCTCCAAGAAGAGTCTTCGAGACATCATCGCTGATGTAATCAAGACTGTTGGTTTTGCTGAAGCCTGCGAGTTCCTTGATGGTATCAAGAATCTTGGTTATCGAATGGCCTATGTTGCTGGTCTGTCCTTTAACCTCGATGACATCATTATCCCGAAGGAGAAAGCAGATCTTGTTGCCAAAGGTAACGAGGAAGTGCGACAGATTACCGAGAACTACAATATGGGTTTCATTACCGACACAGAGCGTTACAACCAGGTTATCGATACATGGACACATATCAACAATGACTTGGGTAATGTATTGATGAAGGAGATGACCGAGGCTGACCAGGGCTTCAATGCCGTATTCATGATGCTCGACTCCGGAGCCCGTGGTTCTAAAGACCAGATTCGTCAGCTTTCGGGTATGCGTGGTCTGATGGCTAAACCCCAGAAGGCTGGTGCAGAGGGTGCGCAGATTATTGAGAACCCGATTCTCTCCAACTTCAAGGAGGGTATGTCTGTGCTTGAATACTTTATCTCTACCCACGGTGCCCGTAAGGGTCTTGCCGATACCGCTATGAAGACTGCCGATGCCGGTTATCTGACCCGTCGTCTGGTAGACGTATCGCATGACGTTATCATCAACGAAGAAGACTGTGGTACACTCCGCGGACTCGTATGTACTGCGTTGAAGAATGGCGATGAGGTGATATCTTCACTGTCAGAGCGTATTCTCGGACGTGTTTCCGTACATGACATTATACATCCTACCACAGGCGAACTGATTGTAGCTGCAGGTGAGGAAATCACCGAACCTATTGCGCAGATAATCGAAGAGTCGCCCATCGAGAGTGTTGAGATTCGCTCCGTACTTACCTGTGAGAGCAAGCACGGTGTCTGCATGAAGTGCTATGGACGTAACCTCGCCACCCGCAAGATGGTTCAGAAGGGTGAGGCTGTAGGTGTCATTGCAGCTCAGGCTATCGGTGAACCTGGTACTCAGCTGACTCTCCGTACTTTCCACGCCGGTGGTGTGGCTGCCAATGCTGCTGCTAATGCCTCTATCGTTGCCAAGAACGACAGTATGCTGGAGTTTGAGGAGTTGCGTACCGTTCCGTTCGATGAAGACGGAAACAAGTGTGAGATGGTTGTGAGCCGTCTGGGTGAAGTCCGTTTTGTTGACCCCAATACCAAGATCGTCCTCTCTACCATGAACGTACCCTATGGTTCGTCACTTTATTTCAAGACAGGAGATGTGGTGAAGAAGGGTGATAAGATTGCACAATGGGACCCCTTCAACGCAGTAATCGTCACGGAGTATTCCGGTACACTGAAGTTTAACGATGTGGTAGAGGGTGTTACCTTCCGAGCAGAAACGGACGAAACGACCGGTTTGACTGAGAAGATTATTACAGAATCCAAAGATAAGTCTAAGGTTCCCACCTGTGACATCATCAATTCAAAGGGAGAAAAAGTTGGAACATACAATTTCCCCGTAGGTGGACACATTGTCGTTGAAGATGGACAGACAGTAAAGACAGGTGAGACCCTCGTCAAGATACCTCGTGCCGCTGTTAAGGGTGGTGATATCACCGGTGGTCTGCCACGTGTTACTGAGCTCTTCGAGGCTCGCAACCCATCCAACCCTGCCGTCGTATCTGAAATTGACGGTGAGGTGACTATGGGTAAGGTAAAGCGTGGTAACCGTGAAATTGTAGTCACTTCCAAGACTGGTGAGCAACGTCGTTATCTCGTTTCTCTCTCCAAGCAGATTCTGGTTCAGGAACATGACGCTGTACGTGCTGGTACGCCGCTTTCAGATGGTGTTATCACACCTGCTGATATCCTTGCCATCAAGGGTCCTACAGCCGTTCAGGAGTACATTGTCAACGAGGTTCAGGACGTTTATCGTCTGCAAGGTGTGAAGATTAACGACAAGCACTTTGAAATCATTGTACGCCAGATGATGCGTAAGGTACAGATCAACGACCCAGGTGATACATCCTTCCTGGAGCAGGAGGTAGTTGATAAACTTGACTTTGCCGAAGAGAATGATCGTATCTGGGGTAAAAAGGTAGTCATAGATGCTGGAGACAGTGAAAACTTCAAGGCCGGTCAGATAGTAACTGCCCGTAAACTGCGCGACGAGAACTCTTCTCTGAAACGTCGTGACCTTCGCACGGTGAAGGTGCGTGATGCAGTGGCTGCCACTTCTACACAGATTCTCCAGGGTATCACACGTGCTGCCCTCCAGACCAAGAGCTTCATGTCCGCCGCTTCCTTCCAGGAAACGACCAAGGTGCTCAATGAGGCGGCCATCCGCGGCAAGGTAGATTTCCTTGAAGGAATGAAGGAGAACGTAATCTGCGGTCATCTCATTCCGGCAGGTACCGGATTGCGTGAGTTTGAAAAGCTTATCGTAGGCTCAAAAGAGGAATACGAGCGCATTCAGGCTAATCGCAAGAATGTCATTGATTTCGCTGATGAAAGTGGAAAGAATGAGAAGGAATAACTTTCCATTTTTCCAATAGTAAAAGGGCAACCGACACATACTTCTCAATAACACAGAGAGGTATGGAGTCGGTTGCCTTCTTTTTACTCAGAGCTTGAGTTGAGTTTCGCTCAGAGGATGAGTCGAGTTTTTACTCAGAGGATGAGTTAGGTTTGATGAATGAAGACGAGTCTGCTTCAAGATGAGTCACATATCGGTATCATAGAAAACAGAATCATGTGGAATACTGCCAGCACACGAAATAGAATCAGGTTATACACCAGATGGAAACAACTCCTGTTGATGTTTGTCATTGGGGGACTATCCATGTGCTTCGGAAGTGTGTATGCTCAAAATAATCCATACGAGATTGATGACAGTCTTTATAAGATATTTGTAGAGGCAGACAAGACCATAGGCAGCCAGTCGTCCTGTCTTTTGGCTGAAAAAATGGACAGGATGGCTCAGATAAAGGGGGATAAAATGGCACAATGTATGGCACATTGTGTGCTGTTGCTTAACCATGTCAAATTAAAAAATACAGATAAGGTTCGGGCAACATCGGAGAAACTATGTAGTTTGGCTGTTGCTTATAACTATCTTCATTACAGATATTTTGCCTGGAGCAATGACTTGGTTTTTTCTCTGAATAACAACCTGACATTCTATGCCATGGAATTGGCAAAGAAAATGAGACAGCAGGCAGAGTTGGAAAAAGACAAATATGGACTATATATGGCGTTGAAGGCTATGGGCAATGTAGCTCTGGCCAGGGGCAATTATTATCTGGCAGCCAAGTATTATCGCGAGACGGTAGACTATGTGTCCCGTGAACTTCCCAACCAGGATCCATTTTATCAGTATGCCTATCTTGCCATGTATTACCGAATGAGAGAGGATTATTCAACCTCCTTACATTATATAGAAGAAGGAAAGAAACATGCAGATAAAGATTTGTCATTCTATATATTGGCGGTAGAGAAGGCTGCTACCATGTGCTTTTCCGGAAGAATGTTTGATTTTGAACAGGCCTATCAGGAGGCACGAAAACTGGAACAGGAAAAGGGCGTAGTTGAAATGGATGCACACTATAAACTGCTGACGTTGCGAGATGCAGCCGATGGAAATATGTCTCGGGCACACGCACGGATAGACTCTTTTTTTACCAGTCTGGAAGCCACCAGACTCCATGGTATGCTCTACATGCTGGAAGGGGACTGGAGGCAAGTTTACTATACACGATTGAAGGGCAAACAGCAATATGATTCTCTCCTCTTTCAGATCATGAAGAATGACCAGATGGAGTTGGACAGTCGATTGGGAAACAATAGAATACGTATGGAGAGCATGCAGTTGAAGTTGGCCAATTCGCGTATTTTATTGCAGAAGCAAAAGGCAGAAAGCCAGTTGCTGGAAAGCCAGAATCTGCATGGTATGCTGATGCATAAAAATAATGAACTGCAACACAAGAAACTCAGGATGTCCTCAGAGATACAGCGGCTGCAGGAACAGAGAAATAAAGAGAAGACAGAAACTCTGAAAATGGAAGAACGCCGAGGAAACCTGCGTCTGATATTTCTTTTTTCATCTGTCTTCTTGCTGCTTATTTTCTTGACTATACATCTCTTACGAACCAAAAAGGACATCAAAGAGTTGGAAGAAAGTGAGAAACAGCTCACCATAGCGCGAGAGAAAGCAAGGGAGTCAGAACGCATGAAAAGTGTATTCATCCAGAATATGAGTCATGAGATACGCACACCATTGAATGCCATTTCAGGCTTTTCTCAGCTCATGCTTGACTCCAGCATGGAGTTGGATGACCAAGAACGTCTGGAGTTCAGTCGGATTATCTCGCATAATTCCGACTTGATAACAACGTTGGTCAACGACCTGCTGACCCTGTCGGAATTGGAAAGTGGTCAGTATAAGATGCATTTTTCTAAAGAAAAAATAAACCATCTGTGTCAACTGTCATTGCAGACCGTCAATCATCGGCAGAAACCTGGAGTACCCTTGATCTTCCAAACTGATGCAGATGATGCGCAAGAAGTAGAGACAGATGGCAGGCGTGTGCGTCAGGTACTCATTAATATGCTGACCAATGCCATCAAATATACGGAAAAAGGAAGTATCAAGCTGCGTTGTTCACTTGCCGATAATCCGGATTATGTGACTTTTTCTGTGGAAGATACAGGCCCTGGAGTCCCACCAGAGAAAGCCGAAGTCATTTTCGGACGATTTGAGAAACTCGATGACTACCATCAAGGTACGGGCTTGGGACTGAATATCTGTCGACTCATATCCGACCGTTTAGGTGGGCGTGTCTTCCTTGATACTACCTATACACATGGTGCCCGTTTTGTATTCATGATTCGACGGATGCTGACCTTGTTGATACTCCTGTTCAGTCTTTCTTCTTCTCCTGTCTCGGCTCAAAACAACATCTATAAAATCCATGATGAGTTGTACTCCTGTTATGTTCGTGCAGAACGTCACACGGACTGTGCGCAGATGTTGTCAGCCGTTGATTCGATGTATCAAAAGGCCGTCAGGCTGAAAGATAAAAAAGCCCAATGTCTTGCACATACAATACCAGTCCAATATTTTTATGAAAAGGATGATGCTCAGGCGTTGGAAAAAGCAGTCGTTAGGCTGAAGAAAACGGCGCGTGCCACCGGATATCTGCGCTATTATTATTTCGCTTGGAATCTGGAGGCTTCTTTTGCTCTTTCACACAACGAGATAGGAGTCGCTATCGACAAGACGAGAAAGGCTTATGATGAGGCAAAGAAGGATAAAAATCCCTTTGGTATTTTCTCGGGACTGAAAATGATGTGTGATATCAGCAAGAGAATGGGCAATACAAAGATTTTCTATGATTATTGCATGGAAGGAATCCAGTTTACCCAAAGCAAATTGCCCGAACAGGACCCCTCGTTTTTCTATTTAGGTGCTGTCTCCGTATTGTATAGTCAGGAAAAGTATGAAGAGGCATACGCATTGTTGGAAAAAGGCAGAAAGCATCTGGTTCAGGAGTCTTATCTTCCGTACTACCAGCATTATCGGGCGATGCTACTCTATCGGCTGGGACAGGAAGAACAGGCTGAGACCGTGCTGCAACAGTGTATTGCTGAAGCTCGCTCCTCGAATAATCAGCAACTCGTCTTGGAACTTGAAACCAATTCTCATATCTTCCATTGTCAATACGACATGGCATTGCAGAAAGCACAGAATCTGCATGACATCCAGTTGAGAAACAGCTATATGCAAACCATTTATGCTGCAATGGGTGACTATCAGAAAGCGTGCCTTTATCTTCATGTCATGGGGGGATTAACAGACTCTCTGGCACAAGAGGCAAATATGGCAGACCTGTCTTCTCTTGTCGCTTACAGTACCAGCAGCGTACTGTCCTTACAGTTGCTTCAGTTGCAGTTGGACAACATTCATCGTGAATTGGAGCAGTTAGAATGGAAACGACTGCAGGAAGATGCTTTGCGCGAGAATACTAAAGTGCAGTTGGCCAATGACTCTTTAGAGATGGGACGTCTTCAGGCACAACATGAATTGAGAAGGTTGGAGTTGGAGCGCAATACTCTTTCTGAGCGAAAAATGCAGGCAATGAATCGTTTGAAGACCATGGGCAGGTGGGGCGTTCTCATCATTTTGTTCATGATGATTATATATTTCACCATCCATTCGGTTCGTGTGCGCAAGTACCTGAAACACTCCCGCATACGCAATCGGGAATTGGCAGAAGAATTAGCGAAGGCAGAAGAAGGAGAGCGATTGAAGACCGCTTTCGTACGCAATATGAGTCATGAGATACGTACCCCACTCAATGCCATTGTCGGATTCACGGAATTGTTGGTCAAGCAAGATGTCAGACTCTCTGCGGAAGAAAAGCAGCAGTTTCGTGAAATCATACTTCAGAACACCTCTTTGCTGACCCACATGGTGAATGATATTCTTTACCTCTCGTCCATCGAAAGTGGAAAACGTACCGTAGTCTTACAGCCATTGAAGTGTAATGCCTTATGCAGGAATATACTGGAAGAGCAATCGGCCAAGAACAAACACGTCAAGCATGTACGTTTCGAGAGCACTGTAGAGGATGAAACAGAGGTGATGACCGACAGTAATATGTTGAATGAGGTTCTTCGCCAGTTGCTTTCCAATGCCTTTTCGTATGCTGCCGAAGGGGAAATCATATTACAGTGCAACCATACAGAGTGTCCAGGATATGTCACTTTTGCCGTGGCTGACCATGGTCCGGGAATACCGGCAGATAAGCAACGCTGCATCTTCAATCGTTTTGAAAAACTGGACACCTTTAAAACAGGAGTCGGATTAGGTCTCTCTATATGCAAGGCCATAGCAGTACGTCTGGATGCCATAGTAGGTATAGATTCATCCTACAATGAAGGAGCGAGGTTTTATTTCAGAATACCCCATCGTTCCAATCCGCAATCAGTGTAATGAACAGTCAAAGCTCTCAATAACCAAATAAAAGAAAATCATGGAAACGAAGATACCTCAAGAGTGGAATAAGTTTTATCTGAAAGATGTCTCGTTTGTCAATCTGATGACACGACGCATCTTCAATATCCTCATTGTTGCCAATCCTTATGATGCCTTCATGCTGGAGGATGACGGGCGTGTTGACGAGAAAATATTTGATGAATACATGGACCTGGGATTACGTTATCCTCCCACATTCCGTCAGGTCAGTACCACGGAAGAAGCCAATGAGGTGTTGCGGACAACGGCTATTGACCTGGTGATATGTATGCCTGGTAATGCAGACAATGACGCCTTTAGTGTAGCCCGACAGGTGAAGCAAGATTCGCCAGACATACCTTGTGTCGTGCTCACCCCTTTTTCTCACGGTATTACACGCCGTATGCAAGATGAGGATTTGTCTATGTTCGATTATATTTTCTGTTGGCTTGGCAACACCAATCTGATACTCTCTATCATCAAACTGATAGAGGATAAAATGAATCTTGAACATGACATACATGAGGCTGGCGTACAGATGATACTCCTTGTTGAAGATGGCATCCGTGATTATTCAGCCATTCTTCCCAACCTTTATAATTATATCCTGCTGCAGAGTAAGAGCTTTTCTACAGAGGCATTGAATCCCCATGCGGCATCACAGCGCAAGCGTGGACGTCCGAAGGTGGTATTGGCACGTAATTATGATGAGGCCATGGAAATATACCAGAAATATGCCAATAACACGCTGGGTGTCATCAGCGACACTCGTTTTCCTATACATGGGTTGATGACCGACAACAAAAACGGCATCGGGTATTCGCCCGAAAAAATGGAGAAAGATCCGGAAGCAGGACTGAAACTCTTGAGGGCTATCCGTGCCCACGATGAGTTTGTTCCGCTTATTCTGCAGAGTTCAGAGTCTGCCAATCGTCAGAAGGCCGAGGCAGAAGGATTCCGTTTTGTCGACAAGACCTCCAAGAAGATGAGTGTTGACCTGCGTCATCTTTTGGAGGAACACATGGGTTTTGGCGATTTTATCTTCCGCGATCCTGCCACCCGTCAGGAGATTATGCGTATACATAGTCTGAAGGAATTGCAGGACAATATCTTCAAGATACCCAACGACTCCATGCTCTATCATATCTCACGCAACCACATGAGTCGCTGGCTGTGTGCCCGTGCCATCTTCCCTGTTTCTGCATTCCTGAAGCACGTTACGTGGCGTAAGCTACAGGATGTGGACGCACATCGTCAGATTATTTTTGATGCCATTGTCCAATATCGTCACATGAAGAATATCGGTATTGTGGCGGTTTTCGATAGGGGTAAGTTTGATGCTTACAGCCATTTCGCCCGAATCGGTGACGGGTCCCTGGGAGGAAAGGGAAGAGGTCTTGCCTTCCTGGATAATATCATCAAGCGCCATCCCGAGTTAAATCTGTACGAGGGGGTTACTGTCAGCATACCTCGTACCGTTGTCCTGTGTACGGACATCTTTGATGAATTCATGGACAAGAACAATCTTTATCAGATAGCGTTGAGTGATGCTTCTGACGAGGAAATCCTGTCTCATTTTCTGAAGGCTCAGCTTCCTGATTCGTTGATTGCCGACTTCTTCACCTTCTTTGATGCAGTCAAGTCGCCTATTGCCGTCCGCTCGTCCTCCCTGCTCGAAGACAGTCATTATCAGCCATTTGCCGGAATCTATTCAACCTATATGATTCCTTATAGGGAAGACAAATATGAGATGTTGCGTATGTTGGCTTGTGCTATCAAGGGCGTTTATGCTTCTGTCTATTATAAAGACTCCAAGGCATATATGACCGCCACCAGCAATGTGATTGATCAGGAGAAGATGGCGGTTATCCTTCAGGAGGTGGTAGGCAAGCAGTATGGTGACCATTACTATCCCAATTTCAGTGGAGTGCTCCGTTCTATCAACTATTATCCTATTGGTGATGAGAAGGCTGAAGAAGGCATTGCCAGTCTGGCTTTGGGCTTGGGAAAATATATCGTAGACGGCGGTCAGACCCTGCGAGTCAGTCCCTATCATCCCCACCAAGTACTCCAGACTAGCGAAATGGAAACGGCATTAAGAGAGACTCAGACACGTTTCTATGCGTTGGATATGACCAATGTAAGCGTGGATTTCAAGGTAGACGATGGTTTTAATATCAAAAACCTGAGGGTGAAGGAAGCAGACAAGGATGGCTCTCTCGATTTCATAGCGTCTACTTATGATCCCTATGACCAGGTTATACGTGACGGCATCTATGAAGGAGGCAGAAAAGTCATCTCTTTCTGCGGAGTCTTGCAGCAGGGAGTATTTCCCTTGCCCGAGTTGTTGCAGATGTCACAGACTTTTGGTGCCGCAGAGATGAAACGGCCCGTAGAGATAGAGTTCGCCTGCAATATCAACAAAGACAGGACAGGAGAGTTCTATCTTCTCCAGATACGTCCCATTGTTGACAGCAAACAGATGCTTGAGGAAGACTTGCAGCAGATTCCCGATGACCGTTGCCTCTTGCGTTCCCGGAATTCATTGGGACATGGCATCAGTGAGGATGTCTTCGATGTCGTTTATGTGAAGGTTGACGACCAGTTTTCGGCTGTCAACAATCCAGCCATAGCCATGGATGTAGAGCGTATCAACAGGAAATTCTTGGATGAAGGTCAGGGGTATATCCTTGTAGGTCCTGGCAGATGGGGTTCCAGTGACTCCTGGTTGGGAGTGCCTGTCAAGTGGCCACATATCAGTGCCGCCAAGGTTATTGTCGAATTGGGCTTGAAAAACTATCGCGTTGACCCCAGTCAGGGAACCCATTTCTTCCAGAATCTGACCTCCTTCGGCGTAGGATATTTCACGATAAACACCTATAATCAGGATGGTCTTTTCAGACAGGACATCCTTGACAGTATGCCGGCAGTAGAGGAAACACAGTACGTCAGGCATGTACGCTTCGAGCGTCCGTTGAAGATCATGATGGATGGAAAAAAGCAGTTGGGCGTTGCATTATTGCCCGTCTAAACGTTCGAAGAATGAAATGATATCATCCCATGTCTTGAACGTGTCGGAACCGAAATCAATCCGTGTGCCCATAAAATCCAGGGAACGGTTGGTTTCGGTTCCGTCTATGAGATAGTCTCCATACAGCAAGTCCTTCCTGTTGGTTAATATCACTCTGTTCCATGCCGATACGCCCAGCGTCTCAAAACACCAGTCCTGAATCTGAACGGCATAAGACGGATTGTTGGAAGGCAGCGACGCTACAGGGTAAATGTCATAATGTTCGGACAGAAGCCGGTAGGCTTTCTGAAGACTGGGTAGAATCTGGAAGTCCCTTTCCATCGTCTTTTCCACATTGATGTACATGATGCCTCGCTGGCGATTATCCTGTGCATCGTCAATCCACCGTATAACAGGTATGACACTATGCAGCAAGATGCTGTCGTTGAGTCTGTGCTCCCCATGAAAGTGCAGCGCATTTGGGTAATGTGCGGCAAAAAGGTCATAAGTATGGACCAAAGGGTCTTCCAGACCAAAGAGACCATATATTTGTGCTGTTTCGCTTTCTATGTCTTTGAAACAAGCCTCTGTCGCTTCCTTATATTCACCTTGCAGCTGCTTGGTCATCAAGAACTCCTGGACCCCATCTTGTCTGGGATTAAGGAAAGTAACCTTTCCCAGCATGTTGTTCTTCAGGATGGTGTCTCCCATCTGGAAAGCCGGATTTGTCAGAATCCTGTCGAAGCCCCTCAGTTGTTCGGCATACATGCCGCCCATTGAGGTTCCGATAATCAGTTGCGGTTTTTCCTTCTCGCAAGTTCTTTTCAGCAGTTCAATGGCTTCCGCAGGATGGATGGGCAGGTCGGGTGCAATCACTTCAGCATCGGGCATGAGCTGTCTGAGGCTGCTGACTGTTCCTGACTGTCCGGACGAGGCAAAGCCATGAACATATAGAATCTTCTTCCCCTTCATCAGTCCGGGGAAAGACTGGTGATAATGTATCTCCATTGTGTTATTCCTGTAGGGTATCTTTTTGTCAAGTCTTTACGATGCGTCTTCTGCTGCTTCTTTGGCCTTTCTGGTTTCGTCGAGCAGTTGGAAGTCTTTTTGCCTGAGCACAAATCCGGTACCTAAATATTTCTCCTTTACGATAGGATTTTCGGCAAGTTCTTCAGGCTTCCCCTTAAAGAGTATTCGTCCTTCAAAAAGAAGGTATGCACGGTCAGTGATGGACAGTGTTTCCTGTACGTTATGGTCTGTAATCAGAATGCCGATGTTGCGGTCTTTCAGTTTCCAGACAATATATTGGATGTCTTCCACGGCTATGGGGTCGACGCCTGCGAAAGGCTCGTCAAGCATGATAAACTTCGGGTCGATGGCAAGACAGCGGGCAATCTCCGTACGCCTGCGTTCGCCACCCGAGAGCTGGTCGCCTTTGTTCTTCCTCACTTTGCCCAATCGGAATTCCTTGATGAGGCTTTCCAGCTTCTCCAGCTGATAGTCGCGGGGCTTGCCTGTCATTTCCAGAACACTCAGGATATTGTCTTCCACGCTCAGTTTCCTGAATACGGAAGCCTCTTGTGCCAAATAGCCGATGCCGGCTTTTGCTCTTTTGTATACAGGATAATTGGTAATATCCAAATCATTTAAGTAGATATGTCCGGCGTTCGGCACAATCAGTCCTGTAGTCATGTAGAACGATGTCGTCTTGCCGGCACCGTTTGGTCCCAGCAAACCTACTATTTCGCCCTGTTTCACATTAATGGAAACGTCATTAACCACTGTACGCTTGCCGTATTTCTTGACAAGTCCTTCAGCTCTCAGCACCATGCCTTCGCCATGGGAAGGGACAGTTATCTTGCTATCGGTTTCGTTCATCATTCAACAATTTGTTGCAAAGATAGTGCAAATCGAAGACAATACAAAATAAAAATCGCCAGATTTATATTTTTATTGTTGAGATGCCGCCTATCTTATCCAAA
>CAMAHD010000041.1 GCA_945834405.1 uncultured Prevotella sp.
ACCCTTTTGTTTTAGGTATTTATGTTATATTTAGTTAACTTGCGAAACTTGAATTAATTATTATATCCAATAAAACGTACTCTATGACTGTCAAACACCAACTCGCATTTGCCGATATTACCAAAGTTGTTCTTGGCAACAATGATTTCAGCCTTTCCTCTCAGGTCATTGCCTAACGCATCAACCAAAACATTATAGTAATCATATCGGTGAATGAACATTACAACATCTGATACTATTTCGATTGAACCGGAATCTCGCAAGTCTGGGAGTTGAGGTCTCTTTCCATCCAAGCCATCCCTTTTGTCAATATTACGATTTAGCTCAGACATTACGACAATACAGATATTCAAGCGTCTCGCCATTGACTTCAACGAAAACATAATATCCGTAATTTGGTCTTGACGACTATTGCCTTCTATAAATGGTACTCGCAAGCATTGCAGCGTGTCAATTATGACCACTTTAACATTATATTTTTCTTGTGCTTCAAGAACGCTCTTATCTACCGCTGCAAAATCCATATCTATGGTATCATCAATATATAATTGACTTTCACCAACCTCATTGATTAACATTGTTTTTATTCTGCTAACAAGCATTGTTGAGGAATGTGAAGCACTTAGATATAGGCATGGTACATTACCTTTTATCGCCAAGTTTGTCGCCAATGAAAGAGCAAAGGATGTTTTACCCATTCCTGAACGTGCTCCAACTGTTATAACAGAACCTGTATGTAAACCACCTGTCAAGTGGTCAATACATTGGAATCCTGTCAATATCGGAGACGGGGAATTCTCCAAAGAACTAACTATTGCATTAATACTACTGATATTTGCCATATTATTATCAATTTTGCCGCAAAATTAATATGATATTACGAAATCTATGTTCGCAACTTATATAATTTTAGAGTTTTCATAAGCGTAAGAAATCCTTTTGGAACATATGACGTAGCAACACTAAATAGCACAAGGCAACTCAACTATAACTCGCTTCTGCCCTGTTATCTTTGTTACTCTACCTACAATCCCTTTGAATGGACCATCTATTATGCGGACATAGTCACCTTATATGTGTCTTGCCCGCCTTTGCCCACTCGTGGGCTATTGAGCCTTCGGCTCTTCCTCCTTCGCGCTTCGGCAATATTCAAGCTTAGGTCTCTGCTCTTGCTTCGTTCATCGGTTCAGCAAGGCTTTGACAGTGCAAAGATAATAGAATTTTTCCTATGCTGAAACAATATTCTATCAAAAATACTACTAATTATTCAATGAATTATTGCCTCTTTCGGGAATAATGTCTATTTTTGCATATAAAATTATACGACAATGACAAAGAAAATTGTAATCAACGATATCAAGGCCTGCCATCCTAACGACAAGCCAAGTCAAACAGACATGTATTATATGCGGCTGGCAAACAAGATTAAAGAGAAGCTCAGCGCCTTGAAATATATGACTGATGAAAAGAAAGATGAAATCATCCATCGAGGATCCATTATGCTGACCAACTATATGGAAGATATTGTGGCAGACAGCGGTGTGTGGCGTACGTTCTCCAATCTGTGCATGAACCTGTATGGACATCCAGTACCTCTTTTCCACAAGGACGAGGAGTATTATCCCGATGAGCCAAGCCTGAACGCTGTACGCTACCTTCTGTGGATTGTATGGAGCGATGTCACCGACTCGTTTGTGTTTTCAGACTCAACAAACCTTGACCGCATGGCTATTACAGCTTTTTCCATTCTCGACGAAACATTCGAGGATGCACCCATTAATGAGCAGTTGGCTGAGGACACGGAATCGCTGCTGAGAATTGCCACGGAAGGATTTGACGAATTGCGTACTGTATTGAAATGGCTGTACGACAAATGCTATCTCACTTCCGGAGAGAAAAACAATATGCTGCTCGACAGACACGTCAACGAGATGCTCAGTTTGTCAGAAGAAGGTACTATCCCATATATGTCCATTGACATGGCATGGTATTACGCCTATACAAAGTGTGTCTTCCAATACAAGACAGGCCATCTGGCCCTTTATCCCAAAGACCTTCTCGCAGCCATGATGCGCACGAATGGTATGGAGCAAGAGGCAGAGGAAGTTGAAAGCATCGAGTTCTTGAATTTTGGAATGTATAAGATGGAAACCGTTAAGTCGCCATATTTCCAGAGGGAAAAAAAATCTGACGTGACACGAGTGAAACTGACGAGAACAAATGGAAAACAGATAGAAATCAATGCCAACGAACTGAATTTGCCTGATGGCAAGACGTCAGACGACTTTGACGGTTTGGCAGCCACGTCGTTTGTTTTATATCAGGGTGAGTGGCATCTTAACGGCATCCTCATGCCTTATGGAGGCATAGCTGAGAAATGGGATGATTTATGCAAGGATGATTCCGATTATATAGAGCCTGGCAATCAGACTCTCACTGGCGAGATGATGCTTAAACGCACAGGTGGACAGCGAATTGCATATTTTGCAGACAGGGAGAAACTGAAGGACTTCCTCGTAGAGAAAATCCGTTTCCCTCGTAATATGCTCAACTTTATTGATGAAAAAGACGGTGATTTACCCGTTGTTTTCATAGACACCGAAGAGCCAAAAAACTGCCTACAGATATTCTTTGGCTCTTCACCCTGGATTGCCGACCCTGCCAACCCCTACTACAACAAGGCTGAAGCACGTAAATCGGCGATAAATATTCTGCTTGAAACGGAAAATGTAACGACCCATGCTGTAAAATATTTGTTGGAGCATGATTTCCTTCCAGACATTTACGATGACGATGTTCTGTCATCATTCAGCACAACAGAAGAGAAACGAAAAGACATTGACTTCCTTCTGCGCTATTATCGACGAGAGGAGTATTGAGGCTCGCTGTGGTCAAACAGCATCATCAGGATGGTCAAGAGCAGTAAGAACCTTCCATATACCCCTTGACAACTGACTCAGTTAGTTTGAACAATGATAACACTCATATTATTCACGATAGGAGCGGCATTCGTGCAGCGCACGACAGGATTCGGATTCGGCATTTTCATCATGACCGTACTGCCCTTCATGCTGCCCTCTTACGGCGAGGCCACTACCCTTTCGGGACTGCTTGCCTCGGTGACATCGTTGATAATGACGGTGAAATACAGGAGAGAAATTGCATGGAGCAAGCTGCTGCCAATATTGGCAACATTCCTTCTGACGAGTTTCATCGCCATACAGATACTGACATGGATGAGAAGCGACACGCTGAAGTATGTACTTGGCATCACACTGATTGGTTCAGCCATTTATTTCAGCTTTTTCGCTGACAAGCTGAAGGTTAAGCCGACACTCGGAATGCAGGCAACGCTCGGCACTTTTTCGGGAATCATGGGCGGTCTGTTCGGTATGCAGGGACCACCGGCAGTGCTGTATTTCCTCGCCGTGTCTGAGTCGAAGGAGAAATACACCGCTCTGGCACAGTGCTATTTCCTCTTGGGCAACTGCATGATGACCATTTACAGGGCACATGCAGGATTTCTCACCCAAGAGGTAGTCACGTCATGGTGTTACGCCCTCCCCGCCGTTCTCATAGGTACATATATCGGAAGCCTCGTCTTCAACAAGCTGTCCCTCCCGACACTGAGGAAGATAGTATATTTATATATAGGTATAAGTGGAGTTGTGGCGATAGTGGCATGACGGGGCTTAAATCTGGTTTGTTGTCATCATGCAAAGAAGTTATATATCCATTGCAAAAAAACAAAATTAAGTCATAAGCGCAAAGGAAAAAAAATGAAAGGCAAAGAAAAAAGGGAAGAAAGAATAAGTGCGTTTACCGGATAATTTGTATTTTTGCAGAGTAAATTCCCTTTCCGTACGGAGCGAAGAGTATGATGTGAAGATATTACCAAGGAACAGAAAACCATCTCAAGACTTTGAAACAATGAAAAAGGCAATCATCATCCCCATAGCAGTATTGGCCACTGTTCTGGCCATCGTCATAGGCGGCAGCTTCTACATGCTCGGCTACTCTCTCAACGCCGACCCGAACAGACATGATACCGACAGTGCCTGGGCAGACCTGTATGCCCGCGTGCCCGACATGCGCCCCTGGGTTGACAGCCTTACCGACAAACGGCTGCTGAGGGACACGTTCGTCACCATGCCGTCGGGCGAACGCCATCATGCACTCTACCTGCGCTCTGACTCCGCCCGCGGCAACACCGCAGTGATAGTACACGGCTACAAAGACTCTGCCCCCAAGTTCCTTTTCCTGGGGCGCATGTATCACCGCGACCTTGGCTATAACATTCTCATGCCTGACCTCCATGCACATGGACAAAGCGAGGGAGACTACATACAGATGGGATGGAAAGACCGCATGGACATCAGACACTGGACGGAGGTGGCGGAACGGCTGTTCCGCGACAGCATCAGTCCCTCACGTATCGTGGTTCACGGAGTGTCGATGGGGGCAGCCACAACCATGTGCCTTTCCGGGGAGCCGAACCTGCCCAGCTATATCCGCTGTTTCGTAGAGGACTGCGGCTATACATCGGTATGGGACGAGTTCGCCCTGCAGCTGAAGGAGCAGTTCTCCCTGCCGGAATTTCCCGTCATGCACACCGCCAGCCTGCTGTGCCGCTTGCGTCATGGCTGGTCGTTCGGCGAAGCGTCCCCGATATCCCAGGTGGCCAGATGCCGCCGCCCGATGCTCTTCATCCATGGAGACGCTGACAGTTTTGTCCCCTACTCCATGCTTGCGCCTCTCTACAAGTCCAAGCCACAGCCTAAGATGCAGTGGACAGCCAAAGGTTCAGAACACGCCCGCGCCTATATCGACCATCCGGAGGAATACACGGCCGCCATCAGGCGCTTCCTCGCCGAAGCCAATCCATGATTCAGCAAATCATTCCGAACAATTCTCCGATATCAGAAGTGATGATACGCTCAAAAGCTCCATTCACAATCTGTTTGAAAGTTGAATTGAATATTTTATCATCACTTCAGGAATGACTTGATCTGTTCCAGTGCCTCCTGTTGCTCCTTGGGCTTGAAGCCGTGACCGGCACCGGGGATGACGTGCAGGCGTGCCTGCTTGTAGTTCTTGACAGCACGACGCGAATCGTCCATTGACACGACCAGGTCGGCATCGCCCTGAATGATGAGCACCGGTTTCTTATATTTTTTGATGGTCTTGAACACGTCTATGTCACGTAGTTCCTCGAAGAAACGACGTCCCATGGGTACATTCCACAGGCGAGTGGTGTCGGGGATGTCTTCAAGCCGGGGATAACGCTTGTTCCAGTTGTCAGGGATGCAGAGGGCGGGAAATACCAGTACGAGTCTGCTGACGTCATTCTGTATGTGGGCAGCTGTCATGGCAGAGACAAATCCGCCCTGACTCTCTCCGATGAGCACGATATTGTCTGCATCCACGTCGGGTTGCTGCTTAAAGTGGCGCACGATGGCCTCAAGGTCGCCCTGCTCGTCAAGGACAGACATATTCATCGTGTTGGCATCACTGCGGCTGCCCAGCGACCCGCAGGGGAAGTCGAAAGCATAGCACTGGTAACCCAGTTCGTTGAGCGTTTGGAAATAGGTGCGACCGTAGGCGTGGCTGCCGTTGAATCCGTGTGCGATGATAGCCACTGGCTGCTTCTTCCCCATGTATGGAGGTTTGCTGATGATGCCGTAGATACGTCGGTTGCCGTTCTCTATCCACAAACTCTCAAAGTTTCTGTCAGCACGCTTGATGGCATCCTCAAGAGCCGGCTGCACCCATTTGCCGTTGTGCTCGCCTTCATCTACAAACATGGAGAATGAGATGCCCTTCTCACGCAGTGCCTTTGCCAGTTCCAAGTTACCTGCGAGCGTGAAGTCATGGTCGCCAACGCATATTTTCCAATCAACCTGTTTCCATGCCCTCACATCGTCATCGCTGCCGTTTTCTATCGTTGTGACAGGGTCGTTGTCGGCGATTGTCTGCTGTCGCCAATCGGCAGAAGGGTCGTCTTTGAGAAAGTCAAGCGGTTGGCGACGCAAATATCCGGAGATATCATATACCATGGAGAATTTTTCGGGATGATGCACACCATACACTGTAGCTGCTCCGCCCCCCATTGAGAATCCCGCAATGGCTCGTCCACCCTTGTCTGTCCTCACGCGATAGGTCTTTTCGATATAAGGTATCAGTTCCTGGAAGAAATAATCCTCGTATTGCCAGTCGGGAGCACCAGCCCTGCCTGCCTGTGTGTTGAAATACATCATGTGCCCCTGATTGCCTTCGGGACATACGATGATCATGTCCTTGACGGTGCCAGAGTCAATGAGACTGTCTGCGACGGCAGACAGATGGTGGTAATGTTCGTAGTCGGTGTGCGCCCCTCCGCCGCCGTGCATCAGATAGAGCACGGGGTACTGGCGCAGCGAGTCGCTGTTGTAGCTGCCTGGCAGATAGATGGAATAGTCGCGTTCCGTCACGCCCTTCAGCTTCCGGCATGGCATCTTCAGCGACAAAGTGCGTCCCAGACTCTTCTTGAAGTTCTTGGACTTAACGTCCCAGCCTCTGTAGTTTCCCAACTCACCTTTCAGAAAGATATTCGCATGATTCTTCTTTCCGCACAACTGCCAGTCGAGCCAGTCAATCACCAAGCGCCCATAGTCGCCGCCATACTTGTCGTGATAGGTGCCGCCGTGTCCCGATGCGGGATGATTGGCCAGACAGACGGGTACGTGACTGATGCGCTCGTAGTCCTTTTGGGCATTCTGGAAAGCAACGTCGCCGGGACCGCCCACTATATATAAAATAGGTGCATGCAGAAGGGGAAGCGAGCCACGGCTGGCACCCGCCATCTCCATGTCGCCCATGCCGGCGTTCAATATCAGGTAAGTCTTCAGTCGCGGATCGGCAGCATTAGACAGTACCTGCGCCCCGCCGCAGGAGTGTCCGGCGGCGGCAATCTTTGTAGTGTCGATGAATTGATAATAGTCGCTGCCCTTTGTGCGATTCAATCTCAATATCGACTCCATACCTCTCATCAGTTCTGATGACTCAGTATGCCCTATCGGTCGCTCGCCCAGGCTGTTGCGCATCTCGCCTATGGCCACTACGATATAACCGTGTGAGGCTACCTCAGAGAGCATCCGCTCATAGCCAACGCTGGTGTCCGAGCAGCCACCATTGCCAAAGAGCAGCAGGGGAAGCGCCCCGTTGCGGGCATGGGCATGGAGCAGGTCTTTAGGACGATAGACCACAAAGTCGGGCATCGACTGCTCCTGCACGGCTATTGCCTTGAACATACCCGTACCTCCTTCGTCAATCACCCTGGTTTTTAGCGGCTGAGCCATCACCCCCGACACACAACTTGCAAGAAGTGCTAAAGTAAGAATTTTTCGTTTCATACGTAATTGATATTTGGTAATTTGGCGGCAAAGATACGAATAATAACAGGATTATCCTATAACAAATGTATCAATGACTTGAACTCTTGTAACTAATTTAAGGAGGGTTCTATATATTCCCACCGTAAGAGTTTCGCATATACTCAACATTTTGGGAGTTAATTGCTTAGATTTCACCGTCGGGCAGCATCGGTGTTATCTCGTCATCCAAAAACATGGAGGTTTCATCCAGGTCTGAGAGTGATTTCTTTTTCTTGTTCTCCTTGGCTCCGGCTTTCAGCAGATTGCGGGCAGCAGTAATGATACTGGGTCCGCTTTCAGCGGTCGTAATCTTCAGTCGGCTCATCTTCTTGATGGTATCATTCATGCTCGACTCTACATCCATGAAACGGATGCCGAAATCCTGCACTCTGTCAATAACCGTGTTGGCAGCATCCATCATGGCTTGCTGGTTCTTGAGTTGTCTTACCTGTGTCCACATCATTTCCAAGACACGCAGATTCATGTACATGGTCTGAGGTCCGAGAATCATGACACCCTGTTCGTAAGCCTCATGCCATAAGGTGGCATCGTTCAGGAGTGCCAGATTCAGTGCTCCCTCTATGGGCACATACATGATAGCAAAATTCAGTCGGTTATATCCGTCAGGCAGATACTTGGAGTATTCCTTTTTTGCCAGACGCTTCACCTGTGTCCTCACGCTTTCGATATGTGCCTTCAAATAGGCCGATTTCTCTGGCGACCCATCTTCGCTGTTCATATAGCGTTCGTAGTCAGTAAGCGACATCTTGGAGTCAACCACCACATGACGGTTGTTCGGGAAATGAAGAATGAAATCAGGTATGAGTCCCTTGCCGTCATCGCCCCTTGATGCTTTTCCTTCCTTGTTTTTCAAAGTCTCCTGCGTATCAAACTGCTCTCCTTCTTTCAGTTCCAAATCTTCCAAGAGCTGTTTGAGTTTCAGCTCACCGAAATTTCCTTGCACTTTCACTTCTCCGGTAAGCGCCCTTGTCAGTCGGTCAGCCTTTTCACCCAGATCGATGCTTTTCTGCATGTTTATTTTGATGGTTTCATCCAGACGAGTCAATGCTTCGCTCTGCTGTTCCTTGGTTTTGTCAAAAGCCTCACGCATGGCTTTCAGGCTCTGTTGCAGGGGGTCGATAATCTTTGATACCTGTTCTTTATTTCTCTCCCCAAGTTCATCCTGCCTGCGCTTAAGTACCTCTTCTGATGTTGTTTGCATCTGTTCTTTAATGAGTTTCAGCTGCGTCTCCACCTGTTCCTTGTTCATCTGTTTGAGTGTCTCAATCTGCTTTTCGGCATTGTCCTTGTTTTGCTGCAGTTGTTTTTCCTGCGCAGCCTTCAATTCCGCTATCTGGGTATCATAAGCTGCCCGCAGGTCGGTCTTCATTTCGGTCAGTTGCTTTTCTGCCTCTGCCCGCTGGATGGCCATCCGTTTCTCCAGCTCCTCCTTCTGTTCTGCCAGCTGTGCTGAATAGTTTTCCGCATAAGCCTTTTGCACGTCTCTTTCCGCAGTAAGAGTACGTATTTGCTCCATCTGGGCACTTATTTGCCTGTCCTGTTCCTGTACTTGAAGGGTGAGCTCTGAGATATGCGTTTGCAACGATGCTGTCAGCTCGGCGTTTTCAGCTTTTCCTGCATGACGGCGTGTGCCAAGAAAATACCCAAGCAGCAACATGCACAAGACGGCTACGATAGTGATAACAAGATAAGAAGTCATGGGATGATATGAGTTTTTAGATAAAGAAACAATTGTGGGAAATAACGGAAGAGGAAGGACACCAGACGCTGCATTTTACTGTTATGGAACTCCAGCCGTGGCACTTTCGCCCTGATGTCGCGAATGAAGTCGGAAGTGTGTGGTATCAGCGACTTATCGTGCGTCATATACCATACATTGACACTGAAAGTGACAAAGATAGCCTCTTGAAGTGGCAGGAGACGCTCGACAGGAGCCTCCTCTCTCATCTGCCAGAGATGCTTTATGGAAGTGTTGATGTCGTACACTTTGCGCATGTTCATGGTCGAACAGATGGAGCCTTGACGGGTACGGTAAGCATAGAAAAGCTGATTGACGGTAACGCAAGTCTCACATTTCAGATAACACTTCACTGTGTAGATAATATCCTCAAAATAGAGATGCGGAACGAATCGAATGGAATGTTTATCCAGAAAACTACGTTTGAAAAGCATTCGCCAGACATAACATTCGCGCGGATTGAAGAAATGTGCAAACGCCTCTTCCCCACTCCATTGCTTCACGATGCTGTCAGCTTGCGCTGAATCACGTGTGGCACCGTCAGTTACCTCGGCAGTAAAAGAATCAAACTCGGCATCGTCCACCTTGACGTAATTGCCAATCACCATGTCGGGTTTTAGCATGTCTGCCTGCTGCACCAAAAGATGTAAGGCGTTGGGCAACAAGCGGTCGTCAGAATCAAGATAGAGTATGTATTCACCCTTTGCCCTGTCAACCCCCACATTGCGTGAGACCGACAGGCCTTGGTTGTCTTGTTCTATCAAGCAGACATTCGCGTGAGTGTCTATCAAGTCAGCCACACAGGTCACGCTTTTATCCGTACTGCCGTCATTGATGAGCAGCACCTCGAAATCCTTTTCGTCCAACTGCTGCAGAAATACGCTCTCGAGACAGTTGCGCAGATAAGCTTCTGAATTATAAAAAGGAATGATAACAGACAGTTTCATCTCTATTGCCTTACAAGATTTCTTACTTAAACTTCCAAGGCATCAACGTACACTCCAGCTTCCTGACTGTCTGATACCCGACAATACGAATCAGGCAAGAACGGAAGCGATAATAGAGTTTTGCCTTGTGCGAGAACCAAGAGTTCTGGTAATGGTGAATGGCGTAAGTATAAGGAGTTATCTCCACCTCACGCGAATCGAACACCTTGGGTGAGAAATACTTGTCGTTCATCACCAACACCTCGCTTTTCATGTCCATCTGAGCGATACGCTCGCTCTCCTCTACGGAGAGAGTTCTGATGGGCTTCAGCTGAGAAATCTGTTCGACCATGATTTCAGGCAATTTGCGAATATCGAAACTGCCATCCGGCTTGATGAAATGGCGGTTGTCGTAGTATTCAAGGCACTTTTTCACCCAGTCACATCCCTTTTCGGCACCCATAATGGCAGCCTCTGGAGTTCCTGCTTTTTCAGCTCCCACGAAATAGGGAAGATGGAGCAGATTGTCGAACGATTTAAGCACCTCGACATCCGAATCAAGATAGATGCCTCCTACATGATAGAGGGCATAGAAGCGTATATAGTCGGCTGCAAAGGCATATTTCTTGTTTTCAAAAGCCTGCTTCACCCACAGGGAATCATCGAGCGGGAACCGCTGGGTGTCCCACAACATGATTTCATAATCAGGCAATTGTTTCTTCCATGAAGCAATACATCTGGCTATCTTCGAGGGATATTTATCGCCACTTAGCCAGCAAAGGTGAATAATCTTTGGTATCATAAGTTCAAGAATGATTACATGTGCAAATTTACGGTTTTTTTTTTATTTAGACGCTCTCATGAAGAAAAAAAGCATGTTCAGAAGCCATCTTCGTTCTGTTGATGACGATATACTATCTGAACTATCGCCATCATGGCACCCCAAACCACATAGAGCAGACCTGTTTGCGGCAGATTCAGATGCAGGTCATGGAGCGAGGCATAGGGCAAGGACGAGAGAAAGCGCAGAATGTCTACCTGCCATTCAACCAGCGTATTGACAACCCATACCACCCACGCATGAACGGAAGGAATACTCCATAAAAACAGCAGCATGACAGCACCATAGAGGGTCAGCGTTGCCAAGGGAACCATGAGCAGGTTTGCCACGAGGAATACTAACGAAAAGTTTCCGAAATAATAGATCACCAACGGAGCGACACCCAGTTGTGCCACCAATGAAACCAGCATGGCTGATGACAGCCATCGCAGCAGAGGCGAACCCCATATTCGATACAGCATACGCTGCAGGGGGACATGCACCAGCAGGATGGAGAGAACCGACAAGTAGGACAACTGGAAACCGATGTCGGCAAGGCAGTAAGGATTGTACAAGAGCTGGATAAAGGCTGAGAAAAACAGCAAATCTACGGTAAAGGCGCGACGGCCGGCAAACTGAAAGATTGAACAGAGCGTTATCATGAGTGCCGCACGGGTGACAGAGGGCATCATACCGACCAACAGCACATACGCCCATACGGCCAACAACGTCAGTATCATCCCCACCGCACCGGAGTAGCGTCTGAACAGGATGAGGGAAAAGAATACATAAAGAATGGAGAGGTGCATACCCGACAGGGCAAGCAGATGGGACACACCGGCATCCGAATAGGCTTGGCGCAAGTCTTTGTCAAGGGATTGGCGCTGTCCTAACGTCATGGCCGACACCACGGACAAGCCATGGTTCTTCAGCCCTACACGCTCCATATATGCCATCAGGGCCTTCCTGTATTGCAATGCTTTCCACTGCAAACGTTCTCTCACAGACAAGGAGCGCAGGGAGACGCTTGTCGCTTGCCAGCCATCAGGGGATATCCTCGTGGTCAGGAAGATGTCTTTCGTTTTGAGAAAGGTCACATAATCCATTTTTCCATTACCCACAAAGTCTCTGGCTTTCTCCAAACGAGAAGCAACCCGTATGGCCATTCCTTCCTGCGGCAGCAAACGTCCGGGACGCTTGTCGTCATACAGATACGCCCTCACCCGCTGGTGTTTCCACGCACCGCTGACAATCAGCAAATCCATCCGAAAGGACTTGGTGCGTTTCTCGGGTTGACTCAGCACCAAAGCGTCATACGTCTGCACACTCTCAGACGCTGGCGGTTCTTGGCTGTGGGTATACGACATGCGCCAGTGGCCCATCAGGAAAAACAGGATGAAAGCCAACAGCGAAAACGCGTATTGCAGGCACTTGTAACATCTGCCATTCACCGACTGTCGGCGACGGGCTTCATACCTGCTGGCGAATGTCAGAAACGAGGCAGCAGCCAGCAAGAGTACAAGCAAGACGAAGGATGTACGTACAGAAAGGACAGACTCCATCCATCGGCTGCAAAAGAGCCCCGCCAAGAAGCACAAAAAGACGGGGATGAAGGGATGAAGGCTGCCCATTCTGTTCTGATGATTGCACCATCACTGAAAGAGTACGGAAGAGGCATCGCTTGGCATACGCCAATCGCCACGCGGACTCAGGCTCACGCTGCCCACCTTGGGTCCATCGGGAAGGCAAGAGCGCTTGAACTGCTGGGCAAAGAAACGTCGCATAAACACCTGCAGCCAATGACGGATGGTCTCCTCGTCGTATTTTCCTGCCTTGGGATTGCTGCCGTTGAAGGCATGGCGCGCCAACAACATGATTTTGGATGCACTGAATCCATAGCGCAAGAAATAGTAAAGGAAGAAATCATGCAGTTCGTAGGGACCTACCAGGTCTTCCGTCTTCTGCTGTATATTGCCCTGTTCGTCAGCGGGAATCAGTTCGGGACTGATAGGCGTATCGATGATATCCATCAGAATATCAGACGATTTAGCGTCCATACCTACAGTAGCCATATAAGACACCAAATAGCGTATCAGAGTCTTGGGGACACCAACATTGACCCCATACATCGACATGTGGTCGCCGTTATAGGTTGCCCAACCGAGAGCTAACTCGCTCATGTCTCCAGTCCCTATCACCATGCCGCCAACCTGATTGGCTACATCCATCAGTATCTGGGTACGCTCTCTGGCTTGACTGTTTTCATAGGTCACGTCATGTTGCTGAATATCATGACCGATGTCTTCGAAATGCTGCACAACGCTTTTCACGATACTGATTTCGCGGATGGTGATGCCCAGCGACTTCATCAGCTCTACCGCATTGTTGTGTGTACGGTCGGTGGTTCCAAACCCGGGCATGGTGATGCCGATGATACCCTTTCTGTCCAGCTCCAGGTCGTCGAAGGCACGCACGGAGATGAGCAAAGCCAAGGTTGAATCCAAACCGCCACTGATACCCACCACCACCTTGGAACAATTGGTATGTGCCAGTCGCTTCATCAATCCCGCAGCCTGAATATTGATAATCTCCTCACACGATTCCTCCATGTCCTTGCTGGCAGGAATGAAAGGCCAGGGATTGACGTATCGGGTGAGATGAAAGTCGAAGTCTCCCGTAGGTTCTGTATGTATGGTGGCTGCGTGTACGCCTTTTTGGGCAGTAGAGAAGGTGGTATTCGTTCTTCGCTCGGCGCGCAGTATTTCTATATCCACCTGTGCCGTCACCAATTGGGGTTTCAGCTGGAAACGACGGTTTTCTGCCAGTAGCACACCCTTTTCGTAAATCAAGGCATTTCCTCCATACACCATGTCCTGGGTGCTTTCGCCGAAACCGCAGCTGCTGTAGACATAGGCACTGAGGGTGCGGGCACTCTGTTGCGACAACAGCGATTTCAGATAGGCGTGCTTGCCGATAAGTTCATCCGAAGCCGAGAGATTGAAGATGATGTCTGCACCAGCCAATGCCAGCTTGTTGCTGGGAGGTTCGGGCGACCAAACATCCTCGCACAGCTCGATGGCAAAGCGCACGTCGGAGGGGGTAATGAAAACGGTGGGTTGGGAAGAAATGGTGACAGGACTTCCTGCCAGATAAATCTCCTCGTCATGGATGTCGAGAGCTGACGCAAACCATCGTTTCTCGTAAAACTCCCCATAGTTTGGCAGGTAGGTCTTAGGGATAATCCCCAGTATGGAACCCTTTTGAAGTACTACTGCACAGTTGAGCAGTAAACTATTGGTACGCACGGGCATACCCACAATCACGATGCTGTCGAACGAGCGTGTAAATGTCAGCAGCTGCATGAGTGCCACCTCTGCTCCATCGAGCAATGTCTGACTGCGGAAGAGGTCCTGACAGGTATATCCGGTCATGCTCAGTTCCGGAAAACAAACCACCTCGGCACCAGCCTCTACGGCTTCTGCTATCCGCAGTTCTATCTCCTTTTCGTTGTAAAAAGTATCTGCTACTTTCACTGAAGGGATGGCAGATGCCACCGTCACAAATCCGTATTTCATATAGAATAGTTTTGGTCGATATTCTTTTACTTGATCGTTATCTGCGTGGCACCATAGCCATATTCTTGGAATGAGGCATCCTGATAAGGATATTGTTTATATCGGTAACGCAATTCGTTGATGATGGCCTGCCGCAATACTCCCTCTCCCTTGCCATGGATGAAGACAATCTTGGTTCCCTTCTTTTTCTCATACTCTCTGATGGTTTTACGCATGGTTTCCAACTGATAGTTGAGAATGTCGGAATGAGACATGCCCGCTGTCGTTTCCAGCAGTTCTGAGGCGTGCAGGTCTACCACTACGGGAGCATTCTTGTCAGCCTTAGTGGTATTGGCAGCCGAAGGCTTGCGGGCAGGCGAAGCGTCGAAAGCCTTTTTCTGAACCATCTCCTGTTTCAGTTTCCTGGCATCAATCACAAGCGTGCGGGCAGGCTCATCGTTTTCGATAACAGGATATACCAAGGCATCCTGTTCAAAAAAGTCGTTCTCGACAAAGGTGTGGAGTTTATAGAACTTCACGGTGTCTACGCGCAGCTGTACGTCTACGGTCGGCTTCAGCAGGAAGGGTTTGTTGCGTTTGTAAGCTATCATCTGTATTTCCACTCTCTCCCATCCGTTGAGCTTGGTTCTGTCGAACTCCTCGACAAAGAGTTTGGTGTTGGGTTCTACCTCTGCCGTTTGCCTAAGTTGCCATCCATTCCCCTCGGCTGTCAAGAGCGTGAAGCGCAGGTAATAGTTGCTGTCGTTCACGATATATGCCTCAAACGAGGTGGTACTGATCTGCCGTGGGTCAACGGGAACGAAAGCCAGATAGGCCGAAAGGCGGTCTCCTCCCCTCCGTTCCTCAACAGGAGCCTTGAAACTGACGGGCCTGTCGGCAGGGTCGTAGTCTTCCTCCTCGTCTGCCACATGGGCCTTTTTCTTCTGCTCTACCATGTTTTGAGTGTCGTAGTTTTCATTGTTCACCACAACGACATCGTTCAGAGGCATGGGAATCTGAAACCCATCCTCATCCTCTACCAGCACGATATTTTTCGATTGGAAACCGGCCACCTTGCCGCCTCCTATTTCACTAAGAAATCTTACTTTATCTCCTATTTTCATAATTTCTTCACTTTTCTCCGTTATTCTTATACTTTTGCCCTTGCAGGGCGAACATCGTTGGTTGAACCCACCCAGGGCGTTGCCCTGGGCTATGGACTGTTGCCCTTGCAGGGCGAACCACCACTTCTGATACACAATCTATTTGAAGTCGAGAAAGTTGAATATCTCCATACCCTTCCGTTACTTCAGGGAATGAGCAGCGAACTGTCTCCATAGCTCAAGAATCTGAAATCATGAGCCAACGCATACTCATATATCTTCTTCCAGTCGCCATGCACGAAGGCACTTACCAGCAAGAGCAGCGTGCTCTGAGGCTGATGGAAATTGGTCACCAGCATCTGTACAATCTTGTATTCATAACCGGGAGCAATGATGATTTGGGTACTGGAATGGAGCGACGGCAAGCCATTGCGGTCAAGAAAAGCCAAGACCTCCTGCAACGCGTCAACCGTGCTCAGCCGTGGAAGGTCCTCGCGATAGGGTTCCCACTGCTCGACGTGGAGTTCCTCCTCCGACAGCATAGGATTCCCGTGCAGGCGCAATCCCATATAGTAAAGACTCTCCAGCGTTCGCACGCTGGTGGTGCCTACGGCAATGGCTTTTCCCCCGTGGGCTATCAGCTTTTCTATGGTCTGTCTTTTCACGCAGATGTATTCCGTATGCATCGTATGCCCCTCTATCTCCTCACTTTTCACAGGCTTAAAAGTACCGGCTCCCACATGCAGGGTCAGCTCTTCTCTCTCAATGCCATGTTGATCGAGTTCGGCAAGCACTTTTTCAGTAAAATGAAGACCTGCGGTAGGAGCAGCCACACTGCCTTTTATCTTCGAGTAAACGGTCTGATAAGTCACCTTGTCGCTCTCCTGACTTTCTCTGTTGAGGTATGGAGGTATGGGCAATTCGCCCACGGCATCCAGAATATCTGCCAGCGTGACGTCGGCATCGTCCCAGTCAAAAGCTACGAGATGACTGGTTGCACGGGTCTCCAGACGGCTTGTCTTCAGCACTACGTTCCTGCCGTTGACAGTCATCTCGCGCGACAGTGTCCCCTCCTTCCACTTCTTTAGATTGCCCACCAGACAGAGCCATTCGCAATGGCACCGCGACTGGAACATCTGCTCGTAGTCGGCAGGAGCAAAGGGTTCGAGCAGGAACACCTCTATCAAGGCTCCCGTATCTTTACGGAAATGCAAGCGTGCCTGTATCACCTTCGTGTTATTAAATACCATCAGCGCCCCCTGTGGCAGATGGTCAGGAAGATGGCAGAAACAATCCTCCCCTACTTCTCCATGGCGATAAACCAGCAGCTTGGATTGGTCGCGCTGTGGCAAGGGGTATTTGGCTACTCTTTCATCGGGCAGCTCATAATGATAATCCTTGATGCGTATGTGTTTTGTATCAATCATTATTCAACGTCTGTTCTTGTTTTCAACGTCTGTTCGTTCAGTGTACAAAATTACAGTTATTTTTTTGTTTAATCGTGGTTTTATCCTTTTTTTTTGCTGAAACAGTGAAATTTGACCTCTTTGCGGCATGACTCTTTTACATCGAGAGCGGATAAACCGCAAAAATCACTGAGTTTTTTCATCATCACTAAGCCACGAATCAATCATTTTTTCGCAGGAGGTTCGACATCATGCCGGACCTCCTGTTTTCTTAAGATGCCTGCCTCCCACACCCACTCTTTCACAAGCATACAGGGCGCAAAATTCTGCCTTTATGTATGGACAGATATTAACATCCGTAAACACTGCGTTACTGCGTTACAGTTAAATTGAAGCCCTTATACTCTCTACTCTCTTAGTAAACTCTTATTATATGTATAATAAGAAATTTTATTTACATCTATTTCTACCAATAAATATACCCATCAAAATCTACTGTAACGCTGTAACGCCGTAACACTTTATTAATGCGTGTTAAATATTTAACTGGGCAGAAAAAATAGTGCGAAACGCTTGCAAGAAGCGATATAAATGCTTATATCACCTGCATCCTCTTCATGGCTCTCGACTGCATGAGGAAAAAGCTCTTCTTTTCCGTTGCCCCCATGTCTAACCATGCCCGTATTTTTGATGAATCCTTAGCGGTTCTGAAGGTGAATTGTATCTCCTCCAAGCTCAACCATCAGTCTCCATTCCATGCACTATGTTCCTACTATCTTCCAGTCGCCGATGGTGCGCTTCTCGGAGTCGAAGTTGATGCCTACCCTCACTATCGGCAGACCGCAGAGGGCAAACTTCTGCTTGTAGTCCTTCAGGTCTATCTGGTTCATCGCTGCCTGAGCGCTCTTATCTAATTTCAACTCGAAAAGATATAGAGTGGTCTTGGTTTGAAGAACTATATCCACACGTCCTGTCGGGGTGTGTATCTCCACGTCGGCAAAGTAGTCGGAGACGAGGGTGAAGATGATATATAGCACTTGTTGGTAATGACCTTCGGTATTGGTGTCGTTGCAATACGGCACAGTGCCGAGAAATGTCTGAAGAAGACCCAATGCCGCATCGATGTCATCCTTAGTGAGATGTCTCGCTATGTTGCGGGCGGTGTTGTTGACAATGAGAGTGTTGGGCATGACGTATGAAGGCACAAGGGCCTTGGTCAGACCAATGCGCACCTCATTGTTGGGGATGCCGAGAGTATAACTGTTGAAATCCTCATCATAGTCCTTTATCGTGACATATCCGCTCTGATACAACAAGGGCATTATGGTGGTCATGCCTTCAGTAGGAGCATCGAAGTCGTCTGCTCCTCCCTCCATACCGCTGATGTCTGTAGGAAGGGTGTCGAACTTGCGCAGCATCTCGATGAGATAAGTGGGAGTGCCAGAGGCAAACCAGTAGTTCGTGAACTGATGGTCCTGGAAAGCGTTGAGCAGGCTGTAGGGATTGAAGATACCAGGCGAGGGCCATGTGAAATGGTAGCCGTCATACTGGCGCTTCAGCTGGGCTATAGCCACCTCGCGTGTCACCTTACGGTGTTCGGCAAAGTCGTCTACATAGTCGGACATCTGGGTGAGCATCTCCTCCACAGTGATACCGCAAACGGCAGCATAGTCGGGACGCATCGAGATGTTCTTCAGGTTGTTCAGCTCGCTGAAGATGCTCAGTTGCGAGAACTTCGTGATGCCGGTGAGGAAGACGAACTGGAGATATGGGTCAGAGGCTTTCAGTGGAGAATAGAAGTTGCGCATCACATTACGGAGTATGGGCAAGGTCTTTTCCTCATGCACAACATCGAGTAACGGAGCATCGTATTCGTCAATAAGTATGACCACTTTCTTACCCGTCTGTTTGTAAACATTGGAAATAAGTTTTTTCAATCTGACATTGGGGTCAGGGTGGTCAGATGACAATCCGAAACGTTTTTCGTTTTCTGACAAGATGTAAAGCAGATAACGCTCCAACTGCTCTTTTTCCATATGTTTACCTACGGACATGTCAAACCTCAGCACGGGATATTCCGTCCATTCTTTTTCCACTTTGTAGATAAACGTATCCTTGAAAAGTTCCTTCTTTCCCTCGAAGTAAGCCTGAAGCGTAGATACTAACAACGACTTGCCGAACCGTCTCGGACGGCTCAGAAAAATATACTTGCCGAGGTGTATCATGTTCCAGATATACTCAGTCTTATCTATGTACAGACATCCCAAATCCTTTACTTCCGAGTATGTCTGTATGCCCACAGGCAGTCGTTTCAGTTGCTTCTTTTCCATGCTCTTCACCTTATTACATAGTCCTTTACGCGACAAAGTTACAGATAAAAAATCATTTATCCAATAATATCATGCTAAAAAAACATACCAACCACATGACTTTGCGTATCACCACCTTGTGTAATTAGTGTATTTTGACTATATTTGCACGGATTTTCAGCTTATCATTGAGGTTGAGGTGTGAACGGTCATGGCACACCAGCTTCATAGCTTTGCACCGTATTTCATTTATCAGTAGAGAATAAGGATTATGGCACTGAATCAAACCAACAAGCTCGTGTGGATAGTAGATACCATCTACAAGGCACGGAAGATAACATTCCAGGAACTCAACCGCCGATGGATGGACAATGTTGACCTGAGCGGCGGCGAGGAATTGCTGA
>CAMAHD010000042.1 GCA_945834405.1 uncultured Prevotella sp.
AATCTGACCACTAAAAGTGACAATCTGACCGCCTGGAGGAGGGAAAAAGAGCACGGAATAAGCCCAATCTGAATCTAAAAAGTATTTAAAAAAGGCTGTCTCCAGCCACATTTTAATATATTTAAGAGTCATGTTTGGCTGTTTCCGAGCATAATTGTGTAATTTTGCGCATCCAAATTCAAGAAAGAACATAACAAATAAAAATATGGCAGAAGCAATAGACATTAGAGAATTAAATGAAAGAATAGCACAACAGAGCGCTTTCGTAACCAATCTTACAACAGGCATGAACCAAGTGATTGTAGGACAGAGACACCTGGTGGACACACTGCTCATCGCCCTTCTCAGCGATGGTCATATTCTTTTGGAAGGTGTGCCCGGATTGGCAAAAACCTTAGCCATCAAGACTCTGTCACAACTCATTGATGCCAAGTTCAACCGCGTCCAATTTACTCCCGACCTTTTGCCTGCCGATGTTGTCGGCACCATGGTTTATTCTCAGAAAGAGGAGAAATTCCAAGTCAAACAAGGTCCCGTCTTTGCCAATTTCGTACTGGCAGACGAAATCAACCGTGCACCTGCCAAGGTACAGAGTGCCCTGCTGGAAGCCATGCAGGAAAAGCAAGTCACCATCGGAAGCCAGACTTTCGAACTTCCCAAACCATTCTTGGTGATGGCAACCCAAAACCCCATCGAACAGGAAGGTACTTATCCCCTGCCCGAAGCCCAGATGGACCGTTTCATGATGAAGGTCATCGTTGACTATCCCACAATAGAGGAGGAACGGCTCATCGTCAGAGAGAACCTTGCCGGTTCACTTCCCGAAGTAAAACCTGTCACTACCAGCAGCGAAATCATGTCGGCTCGCAGTGTGGTGAGAGAAGTCTATATAGATGAAAAGATTGAACGTTACGTAGCAGACATCGTCTTTGCCACCCGTTATCCTGACCGCTATGGACTGAAAGAGCTGAAAGACATGATTGCTTTCGGCGGTAGTCCTCGTGCCAGCATCTGCTTGGCAAAGGCTGCCAGAGCATACGCATTTGTCAAGAGACGCGGTTATGTGGTTCCCGAAGATGTCAGAGCCGTTGCCCATGATGTTCTCCGCCATCGTATAGGATTGACATACGAGGCAGAAGCCACCAACGTGACAAGCGAGGAAATTGTCAGCAAAATCATCAACAAGGTAGAAGTACCTTAATAAAGATGATACACAGACAACTAAACCGCTTATTTACACACGAGAATGGATACACAGGAGTTACTGAAGAAAGTACGCAAGATTGAAATTAAAACCCGTGGACTGAGCACCAATATCTTCGCGGGACAATACCACTCTGCCTTTAAGGGAAGGGGTATGGCGTTCAGTGAAGTAAGGGAATACCAGTTCGGAGATGATGTCAGAGACATCGACTGGAACGTAACAGCCCGATTCCACCGCCCTTACATCAAGGTGTTTGAGGAGGAAAGGGAACTGACTCTCATGTTGTTGGTCGATGTGAGCGGCTCACTTGATTTTGCCACCCGTGGACAGCTCAAACGGGACATGGCGACAGAGATAGCAGCCACACTGGCATTCAGTGCCTTGCAGAACAACGACAAGATTGGAATGGTATTCTTCTCTGACCACATTGAGAAATACATTCCGCCCAAGAAAGGACGCAAGCACATCCTCTATATGATACGCGAGATGCTTGACTTCCAGCCCGAGAGTCATCAAACAGATGTCTGTCAGGCTTTGGAGTTCTTGCTGCAAGTCATGAAACGCCGCTGCACGGCATTCCTTCTCACCGACTTCATGATGGCAGACAAGTGTTATGACGACTCTGTCTTCCGTCTGGCTGGCAGGCGACATGACATGATGGCCATCCAGCTGTATGACCCTTGGGCTGCCGAATTGCCCGATGTAGGACTGATGAAGGTGGTTGATGCCGAAACAGGTTACGAGCAGTATATTGATACAAGCAGCAAGAAACTGAGACAACTGTATCGCAACAACTGGACCAATCGGCAGAGAAGACTGAACGAGACACTCAACATGAGCAAGATAGACCATACCAGCGTCACTACCGACGGAGACTTCGTCAAGGCACTCAAGGGTATGTTCGACAAGAGAATCAGATGATACATCAAGCAATCAGACGCGACATGAAGCAAATACTTACCTTTATTATATTAGGAATCATAGCCATCGGCTGTCCCGTCCGGGCACAGGTGACCGTCGAGTCACGGATAGACGCCGTTCAGATGCTGATAGGCGAACAGGTGGGACTGACGGTCACTGCCACTGTAGGCGAAAAGGATGTGGTTGAGTTTCCACATTTTGAACCGCAGCAAATGATGGTCAATGGTATAGAGGTGCTGTCTGAACTCGATTCCGATTCTGCCGCAGTAGCAGAAGGGATGGTCAAACACTGCCGCCGATATACCCTCACCTCTTTTGACGGTAATCTTTATTATCTCCCACCCCTCACTGTCAAGGTCAACGGCAAGCCGATGAAAACCTCCAAACTGGCACTGAAGGTGATAGAGATGGAGGTGGACACCACCAATGCAGAGAAATTCTTCCCTCCCAAAGACGTACAGGACAATCCTTTCCAGTGGAGCGACTGGGCACTTCCGCTCTGGCTCAGTTTGCTCATGCTGTTGTCTGCCATCATCGCATCCTATCTTTTCTGGCGATTGAAAACAGGAAAGCCCGTCATTGTCAAGCTGAAAGTGGTGAAACGGCTGCTGCCACACCAAAAGGCTATGCAGGCCATCGAAACCATCAAGGAAGATCACTTGACCAGTTCGGAAAACTCGAAGGAATATTACACGCGACTGACAGAAACGCTGCGTAAATACATCTATGAACGCTATGGTTTCAACGCCATGGAGATGACCAGCCACGAAATCATAGAGCGACTTACTGCCGCACAGGATGCACAGGGTGTGGACGAGCTACGTGAACTGTTCACGACAGCAGACCTCGTCAAATTCGCCAAGTATTCAACGCTTATCAATGAGAATGACAAGAACCTGCTAAGTGCCATCGACTTCATCAATGCCACCAAACAGGAATCCATGCCCGTGAAAGAGGAAAAACCCGTGCTGACTGCCGAACAGCAGAAAGACCTCAAGGAACGGAAGACCCTCAAATGGGCTATCAGCCTGCTGGTAGGTGTCACCATCCTGCTTTTCGTGGCTGTGGCTGTATTGTTCTATCAGAATATATAATCACGATCTATGGAATTTGCTAATCAAGAATACCTGTTACTGCTACTGCTCATCATCCCCTATCTGGTATGGTATCTGATGTACAGAAAGAAGTCTGAACCAACCATGAAGATGAGCGACACCTCCGTTTTCCGACTGGCACCTGTCAGCTGGCGAGTCAGGCTCACACCACTTCCCATGATACTCCGCATCCTCGCATTCTCCTTCCTGGTAATAGCCATGGCACGTCCACAGACCCAGAACGCATGGCAGAACAAGGACATCGAGGGTATAGACATCATGCTGGCCATCGATGTCTCGACAAGTATGCTGGCTGAAGACCTGAAGCCCAACAGAATGGAAGCAGCCAAACAGGTAGCTGCCGAATTTATCAATGGCAGACCTAACGACAATATAGGCCTCACCGTCTTTGCAGGTGAAGCATTTACCCAATGCCCGATGACTACCGACCACGTTTCTCTCCTGAACCTCTTGCATAACGTGCGTACGGACCTCGCCCTCAGAGGACTGATAGAAGACGGAACAGCCATCGGTATGGGATTGGCCAATGCTGTTGGCAGGCTCAAGGATTCCAAAGCCAAGAGCAAGGTAGTGATACTGCTTACTGACGGTTCGAACAACCGTGGCGACATCTCGCCCATGACGGCAGCCGAAATCGCCAAGAGTCTGGGAGTCAGAGTGTATACGGTAGGTGTCGGAACAAACAAGATAGCCCCCTATCCCATGCCTGTTGCCGGTGGTGTACAGTACGTGAACATGCCGGTAGAGATTGACAGCAAGACGCTCAGCGACATCGCAGCAGCTACACAGGCAGACTATTACCGTGCCACCAACACCAACGAGTTGCACAAGATTTATCAAGAGATTGACAAACTGGAGAAGACGAAGCTGACAGTCAGAAAGTTCAGCAAGAAATACGACATGTACCAAGGATTCGCCGCCTGTGCCTTCGCACTGCTCTTTTTGGAATTGCTACTCAGCATGACCCTCTTGCGTCGGATTCCCTAACTAAATAAAGAAAGGATATGTTCAGATTTGAAGACCCCCAATATCTATACCTGCTGGCTCTCATTCCAGTGCTGGTGTTCATTCGCTTGCTGATGATTCGCAAGCGTCGCAACCAGCTACGCAAGATGGGAGACAAAACCCTGTTGAAACAGATGATGCCCGATGTGTCTGTCTGGCGTCCGTTGGTCAAGTTTTCCATGCTCGTCACTGCACTTGCCTTGCTGGCAGTCATGCTTGCACGTCCCCAGATGGGAACCAAAATCAAGAAGGAGAAACGAGTGGGTATAGAAACGGTGATAGCTATGGACATCAGTAACTCCATGAGAGCTACAGATGTGGAACCGAGCCGACTGGAACGCAGCAAGATGATGGTAGAACGCTTAGTCGACAATTTCAAGGACGACAAGATTGCCTTGTTGGTTTTTGCCGGCGATGCTTTTGTCCAGCTGCCTATTACCAGCGACTATGTTTCAGCCAAGATGTTCCTGAGCAGCATAGACCCTTCGATGATGGTCAATCAAGGTACAGATATTGCCTATGCCATCAAGATGGGTACGGAGAGTTTCACCCAGCAGAAAGGTGTTGGCAAAGCTATCATCATCATTACTGACGGTGAAGACCATGAAGGCGGTGCTGTGGAAGCAGCCAAAGAGGCACGTAAGAAAGGCATGTTCGTATATGTTCTTGGGGTAGGCTCAACCCAGGGAGCTCCTGTACCCGTAGCCGATGGTTCCAATGAGTTCATGCATGACCAGACAGGCAATACCGTCATGTCGAAACTGAATGAAGATATGTGCCGACAGATTGCCAAAGCCGGAGGAGGTGTCTACATTCACGTAGAAAACAACAGTAATGCTCAAGAACAATTGGAAGACGCTCTTTCCAACCTCTCCAAAAAAGAGATGGAAACCGAAGCATACAGCGAATATGACGAACAGTTCCAGGCTTTCGGCATCCTGATACTGCTCCTTCTAATCCTTGAAGTGATGCTGTTGGAGAGCAAGAATCCTCTGTTGATGAGACTACGTTTGTTTAAACGGAACAAGAAGGCCATGCTCCTTCTCCTTATTTCAACCCTCGCCATACCTGCAGCTCATGCGCAGAACGACAGACAGCTGATCAAGAAGGGCAACAAGGAATATCGTGCAGGCAACATGGCCAATGCGGAGGTAGACTACCGCAAGGCACAGGAGCAGAATCCCCGTAACCCACAAGCAGCCTACAATCTGGGAAATGCACTGTTTGCACAGGATAAGGATTCGGCTGCCGTAGAACAGTATGAGCGCGGGGTGAAGATGGAAGTTTCTCCACGACGCAAGGCTATGGGGTATCACAACATGGGTGTGGTATGCCAGAAGAACAAGCTGTATGGCGAAGCCATCGAAGCCTACAAGAATGCCCTCCGTCTGAACCCTTCCGACAATGAGAGCCGGTATAATCTGGAACTCTGCAAGCATCAGCAAAAGAAACAGCAACAACAGCAGCAGCAGAACCAGCAGAACCAGCAAAAGGACCAAAACGGACAGAACGAGAAAAAAGAACAAGAGAAGAAAGAACAGAAACAGCAGCCTAAAGACCAGAATAAAGACCAGCAGAAACAGCAACAACCCAAAGAGAACCAAATGAGCAAGGACAATGCAGAGCAGTTGCTGAATGCCGCCATGCAGCAGGAAAAGAATACCCAGCAGCGCATGAAGCAAGCCATGCAGAAGCCCCAACAACGTAAACTGGAAAAGAACTGGTAATAGACGTGAACAGGTAAATCAAATTGCGACAATCACTCATGATGAAGAAAAAAAATATGAAGACAAGCGTTTGTGATACGAAAGCGATATTCATTCTTTGCTTACTATGGCTGACCTGCGCCTTAGATGCCCTTGGTCAGACCTTGGTGGCAGAGGCACCGAGTCAAGTATCCGTGGGACAGCAGTTTCGTCTTACATTTACGGTCAACACCCAGCAAGTGAAAGGTTTCCGCATCGGTGAAATACCGGAAGCCTTTGAGGTGCTGATGGGTCCGAGTACCTCCTCGCAATCCAGTTTCCAGATGGTCAACGGCCGTACCAGTTCGTCTTCATCCATCACCTACACTTATATACTGAGTGCCACCAAGAAGGGTAAGTTTACCATTCCCGCTGCCCATATCACTGCCGATGGCAAAGCCATCAGCAGCAATGCGCTGACTATCCAGGTGAGCGGTTCCTCCCAACAGCAGTCAAGCACACAGGGAGGTTCAGCGTCGCCCCGTCAGAGTATGCGCCAGGCAGGCAGTGCCATCTCAGGCTCCGATCTCTTTATCAAGGTAAGTGCCAACAAAGAGCATGTGGTGGAACAAGAACCCATCCTGCTTACCTACAAAGTATATACCCTCGTAGACTTGACACAGCTGGAAGGCAAGATGCCTGATTTGAAAGGATTTCATATTCAGGAAGTTCCTCTGCCCCAGCAGAAGAGTTTCAAGGTAGAGACCCTGAACGGACGCCCCTATCGTACTGTGACCTGGAGTCAGTATGTCATGTTCCCTCAAGTGACGGGTAAACTGACCATACCCAGCATTACCTTCGAGGGTATCGTCATCCAGCAAAACCGTGCCATCGACCCCTTTGAAGCATTCTTCAATGGCGGTTCTGGTTATATAGAGGTGAAGAAAAGCATCAAGGCACCAAGTCTGAACATTCAGGTTTCTCCCCTCCCCACCAAGCCAGCCAACTTCTCCCTGGGCGTCGGCACATTCAACATCAGTGCACAGTTAGACAAACAGCAGGTCAAGGCAAACGACCCCGTCAAGCTGAGAGTAGTCATCAGTGGTGTGGGCAATCTGAAGCTGATTAAAGAACCTTTGGTGAATATTCCCAAAGACTTTGACAAATATGATGCGAAGATTACCGACAAGACCAAGCTCAGCTCGAAAGGCGTAGAAGGAAGCATGGTTTATGACTATCTGATTGTTCCCCGCCATCAGGGTACCTTCGAGATTCCTCCCGTAGAGTTCACCTATTATGATACGCATAAGGGCAGTTATCTGACTATCCGTACCGATGCATTCAAACTGCAGGTAGAAAAAGGTGAGGGTCGAAGCAGTGACTATAACGGTCAGGAAGTTGTCAAGCAGTTGAATAAGGATATACGTTATATCAAACAGGGAGACAGCGAACTGCGTCCTATCGGCGATTTCTTCTTTGGTTCTACCTCTTATATATGGATGTTGGCTTTACAGTTGCTGATATTCGTATCGCTGTTCATCATCTTCCGTAAGCGCGCCACCAATCTGGGTAATGTTGGCATGCAGCGCGGCAAGAAAGCCAACAAGGTGGCAACCAAACGCTTGACCAAGGCAGGCAAGCTGCTGAAGGCTGGCAACAACAACGAGTTCTATGATGAAGTGTTGCGCGCTCTGTGGGGATATGTAGGCGACAAGCTGAACATGCCCGTCGAGCAACTCTCACGCGAGAATATCAGTCAGCGTCTGTCAGAGCGAAGCGTTCCCGAGACGACACTCCAACTCTTCCTCAGTGCTTTGGACGAATGCGAGTTCGAACGTTATGCTCCTGGTGATGCCACCGGAAACATGAACAAGACCTATGAAGCAGCCATGACTGCAATCATGAGTATAGAAGAAGTGATGAAAAAGAGTAAGAAGAAGAAAGAAAACAATGCCGCAGCAAACGGCTGGACTTTAGGTGTCATTCTGCTTTTAGCTACCTTGACGAGTGTCCACTCAAGTCCTGCCCTTGCACAAAACAAGCAACAGGAGACAGCTACTGCCAACGAAACAACAAAGACAGCCAACGAAACTACAGTCACCTTCAGCAAAGCACAGGCAGACAAGGCTTATGCCGAACAGAACTACCAGTTGGCTATCCAGCAATACGAAAAACTGTTGCAGAAAGGTGTCCATGCGGATGTATACTATAACCTGGGTAATGCCTATTATCGCACAGACAACATCACCCGTGCCATCATCAACTACGAACGAGCCTTGCTCCTGTCGCCCGGCGACCGTGACATCCGCTTCAATCTCCAGATGGCACGCGAGAAGACCATCGACAAGATAACCCCAGAGTCAGAGATGTTCTTCATCACATGGTATCGTTCTTTGGTCAATCTCATGAGCGTTGATGCTTGGGCTAAGTCGGCACAGATCATTCTGACCCTTGCCATCCTGCTGGCACTGCTTTATCTCTTTGCCGAAAGGATATGGTTGCGCAAGAGCGGTTTCTTCGGAGCACTCACCTTCCTCATCCTTTTTGGACTCTGCAATCTGTTTGCCGCCCAGCAGAAGGATGCTCTGATTCATCGTACGGGTGCCGTCATCACGGCTTCTGCCGTAACAGCCAAGAGTACACCAGCCTCCAACGGCACCGACCTTTTTATCCTTCATGAAGGAACAAAGGTTGAGATTCTTGACGACAGTATGCGCGACTGGAAAGAAGTGAAGGTGGCAGACGGCAAGCGAGGATGGATTCAGTCCAAACAGATGGAAATCATCTGATTCCGACAGAAAACAAGCAAAGAGAGAACAAGAAGAGAGAGAACAAGAAGACAAGGTATTGACTCCTAAAAGACAAGAAGATGGATTTGCCCCAACTGATACAATACGACAAGGAGTTGCTGTTGACACTCAACGGCAGCGACTCCCTTTTTGTGGATGCCATGATAGATACGCTTACTACAGCAACTACCTGGATTCCTCTGTATATTTCACTCTTTATACTTGTCTTGAAAAACAATGAGAATGTGCGTCAGATACTGCTCGTTGTTGCCTGCGCAGCCCTCTGCGTAGTACTTGCCGGCACTATCGACGACACCTTTGTCAAACCATCCGTAGCCCGTTGGCGTCCTGCCCAAGACCCAGAGATAGGCATGTTGGTAGACGTGGTGGATGGCTATCGGGGTGGTCGTTATGGCTTTTTCTCAGCCCATGCAGCCAACACATTCAGCATTGCCATCTTCTTCAGTCTGCTCATTCGCAATGGTTTGTTCGCGACAGGCATGATTTGCTGGTCGCTTGTCAACTGCTGGACACGCATCTATCTAGGAGTTCATTATCCCGGAGACATTCTGGCAGGTCTGCTGTGGGGCGGACTGGTGGGCACACTCGTCTTCTTCCTCTACCGCCGTATCAGTCACAAACGCCTGATTAATGCCAACTTTATTTCCTCGCAATATACACTGACTGGCTACCAGCTGTCAGATGTCGATTTAGTACTCACTACGCTTGCAGCCACCTGGATATATGCCCTCGGCAAAGCCTGCATTGTTGGAGGAACCCTGTTATAAGGAGGGAGATAAGGGGAGATAAGAGAAGATAAAAGAAGATAAAAGTTGAACAAAACTTAATCGACAAATAAAACTCGAAAGAGAACAAAGATATAAACCATCAAGACAATGAAAGAAGCAAGAAACAAACAATATTCTCAGAACGACAGTCACAATACCCGTTTGGGACTTTGTGTCAACCAAGGCATACGCCATTACCTGTCACAGATGAAAACCTCCATCAAACGCTCTGCGCCTTTCGGCTTGATATTCATGGTGGTATGTGTGGCAATGGTGTTGCTTGCTGGTTCATCCTTGTCTGTCAAGGAGGCATCACTGGACACTCTCCTTGCCCAATGGCCCTGGTTCGTAACAGCCATCATCTTAGGCGGACTGGCAGAATGTGGCTATTATACCAGCCAGCTTCCTCTTCTCCAAGAGACAGACACCACGTCCTTCAACGACAAGAAAAAATACTGGTGCGAATGGGCACATCTGTATGGACGCACACTGAAAGCGGTTGTTCTGAACTTAATCGTTTGGCTTTTGCCACTGATTCTTTTCCTCTCCTTGGCAGTCTATCAAGTATATACCTTTGAAGAACCCGAAGATGCCATCGAGCCTTTCACCTTACTGGACGTGCTGAAACATCATGCTCTGACACTGGGACTGTCGGGCACGGTGGTACTGCTGATATGGATATGCTGCGTACCTCTTACCTATGTCACTATCCGTTATCTGCTTACGCCCAAGGGCAGTATTCTGAAGATGTTGAGCAAGCATTACGGACATGCCATGCGCCATTATGGCTTCATCTTTGCCGTCAATCTGCTCTCGTTCATCTTCATCATATTGCTCAGTGTGGTGATATGCCTACCTTTTTATATATTATGCACAGCCTTTGTCCTTGCCTATCAAGGTATGGCTTTTGGCGACCCCATTACCCTCCCCTCCTATTTCAAGCCCTTACTGATTATCATTACAGCCATCATGTCTTGGGCACAGCTGATTATCCGCAGCCAGTATCTGTATATTCTGAAAGAGGTACACTTTGAAACCCTCCCTGCTCCCAACCACGAAGAAGAATAAAACAGGACAGCCCCGGGACACGAACAGCAAACAAAGGAGGCATCCATCAGAAAGAAAGATATTACCCCAAGAAACAACAGACAAAAGATACATGAAAAGAGTATTATTCATCGACCGCGACGGAACCCTCATCAAGGAACCTGCCGACGAACAGATAGACAGCTTTGAGAAACTCTGCTTCACCGAAGGGATGTTCACCAATCTGTCCTTCATCCGCAAGAAGCTCGACTTTGAGTTTGTCATGGTTTCCAACCAAGACGGGCTCGGCACCGACTCTTTCCCTGAAGAAACGTTCTGGCCTGTCCATAACTTCATCTTGCAGTCACTCGCAGGCGAAGGCATTACTTTCGACGAGATTCTCATCGACAGGCATTTCCCCGAAGACCAAGCACCCACACGCAAGCCCAACACGGGTCTGGTTCAGAAATACATGAATCCGGAAGAATACGACCTGGCGAACAGCTATGTGATAGGTGACCGCGACACAGACCGACAGTTTGCCGAAAACATCGGCTGCAAGTCACTCATACTGGGACGTGACGGCATGACATGGAGCCGCATTGCCGAGATACTCTTTGCCGGTGAACGTTGCGCCGAAGTAAGACGTACGACACACGAAACAGACATTCAGGTAAGCATGAACCTGGACGGCAATGGGCATTGTGACATCCATACGGGACTCGGTTTCTTCGACCACATGCTTGAACAGATAGGCAAGCACGGCATGATAGACCTGAAGGTATCCTGTCATGGCGACCTCCATGTAGACGAACATCATACGATAGAAGATACAGCCATTGTCCTGGGCGAGTGCATCCGTCAGGCATTAGGCAGCAAACGAGGTATAGAGCGTTACGGTTTCTGTCTGCCCATGGACGACTGTCTCTGCGAGGTAGCCCTTGATTTCGGTGGTCGCCCCTGGTTGGTATGGGAGACGGAGTTCCATCGCGAGAAGATAGGAGACATGCCCACAGAGATGTTCCTCCACTTCTTCAAAAGCCTCAGTGACAGTGCACGCATGAATCTCTATATACGAGCAAAAGGAGACAATGAGCATCATAAGATAGAAGGCATCTTCAAGGCATTGGCTCGGGCACTGAAGATGGCTGTCCGTCGCGACATCCATCATTATCACCTGCCCTCTACCAAAGGAAGCCTTTAGACGTAAAAGCCTCATCAATCATCACTCACCAATCATCCATCATCATTCATCAATCATCATTCCATATCACAGCTATGAAAAGAATCAATTGGGGATTTATCGGTTGTGGCGAAGTGACCGAGAAGAAAAGCGGTCCAGCCTTCAGCGAAGTGGAAGGTTCATCTGTTGTGGCTGTCATGAGCCGCAGCGACCAGAAGGCACGTCGCTATGCCGAATCACACCACATAGAGAAGTGGTATACCGATGCGCAGGAACTGATTGACGACCCCGATGTGAATGCCATCTACATTGCTACTCCTCCTTCCAGCCATGCCACCTTTGCCATCATGGCGATGAAAGCCGGCAAACCGGTATATGTAGAAAAACCTCTTGCTGCCCATTATGAAGACTGTGCGCGTATCAACAAGATCAGTGCCGACACGGGAGTCCCCTGCTTCGTGGCTTATTACCGCCGCTATCTTCCCTATTTCCAGCGCATCAAAGAGTTTATCGACAATGGCGTCATCGGCAAGGTGATTAACGTGCAGGTACGTTTTGCTGTTCCTGCCCCCGACTTGGATTACCAATCTACCAACCTGCCCTGGCGTCTCCAACCCGACATCGCCGGCGGTGGTTTCTTCTACGACCTGGCTCCCCATCAGCTTGATTTGCTGCAGCACTATTTCGGAGTCATACTGGAGGCTGACGGCATTTGCGCTAACCGTGGCGGACTCTATCAGGCGGAAGACTCCGTGAGTGCCTGTTTCCGCTTTGAGAGCGGACTGCCGGGCAGCGGCTCCTGGTGCTTTGTGGCACATGACTCTGCTCGTGAAGACCGTGTAGAAGTGATAGGTGACAAGGGACAAATCAGCTTTTCAGTATTCACCTATGAGCCTATCCGCCTCAACACGGAACAAGGCTCCCAACTGATAGAGGTACCCAATCCGCCCTACGTTCAGTTTCCGCTGATCAAAGCAGTCATCGAACATCTGCAGGGCATCGGTATCTGCCAGTGTACCAGTGTGTCTGCCACACCTGTCAACTGGGCAATGGACCGTATATTGGGTAAGATTTAGACAGCAATCAAGACCATACCACGCAACAATCAGCAATCAATCATCAACAACAAGAAAGGAAACGACACATGAGATGGCTCTGTACTTTCATCATCCTTCTGCTATCACTGCAGTTGCCCTTCCAGGCGGAGGGCAAGCGGAAGATTGGCAAAATCAGAAAGGTGGTCAGGGGATTCAGTGCCATTGATACCAGCTACATTGAGCCTCAGCACTATAACTATACGGTGATGCTCCAGAGTACGTTCAACTACGACTTCTACCGACTCGCCAGCACCTCCGGCCATTCTGTCGACCTCTCGCCCGATGTCATCATGAAAGTAGGTCCTTACGTGGGCTGGCGCTGGTTCTTCTTCGGTTATACCTTCGAGTTGCAGAACATCGGTGTGGACGACGGCAAGCTGAAAAAAGAGTTTGACTTCAGTATATACAGCTCACAGATAGGTGTGGACCTGTTTTACCGCCGTACAGGCAGCGACTATAAGATTCGAGATGTACAGCTGGGCGAAGAGATAGACCGCTCACTTCTGGAGGGCATTCCCTTTAACGGAGTCAACGTGGGCATCACAGGTATCAACGCCTATTATATCTTCAACCACAACCGCTTCTCCTACCCTGCTGCCTTTGCTCAAAGCACCTGTCAGAAAATCAGCTGTGGCTCCTGGATAGCAGGCATCGGCTATACACGCAACAGCCTGGAGTTTGACTCCCAGAAGCTGGAAACCATCGTGAAAGACAAATGCCAGATAGAGAGTTTCGAGGTGGACAGCGGCTTGAAGTTCAACAAGGTCAACTATTATGACCTGAGCTTTTCGGGTGGCTACGCCTACAACTGGGTGTTCGCCCGCAACTGTCTTTTCTGCGCCAGTGCCCAACTGGCTGTTGCCTACAAACGTTCTCACGGAAATACGGAAGGAACGGGCAGCAATGGCTTCGAGTTTGACAATATCAATCTCGATGGCATCGGACGCTTCGGTCTGGTCTATAACAACACGCGCTGGTATGCAGGTGTCAGTGCTATCTTACATACAAACAACTACAGCAAAGCGCGATTTGAGACCTATAATATCTTCGGCAGTCTCAACCTCTATGTAGGTTATAACTTCGGCTTGAAATCGCGTTATCGCAAAAAGAAAACCACCTAATTCTACCTTATGAAAACACTCCGCACATCTTATCCCCATCTGTGCCGTCGGCTGTTGATTCCGGCTGTAAGTATCGCTTTGTTCTGGTCAGCACCTTCTGAGAGTCGTGCTTGGGATTTCATTGCCGATTGTCCCCCTGCCTGTTCAGCAACGGCTGCGGTAACAGACAGTATGGAGATTGAAAGCTGGCTGAAGGAGGCATCAGCCAATCCCCCCAGTCAGGCACTCACCCTTTTCTTTGCACGCAAGCTGATGGACCGTCCCTATGTAGCTCACACATTGGAGGTGAACAGCCAGGAACGCTTGGTAGTGAATACCCGCCAACTCGACTGTACTACCTTGGTGGAAAATGCGGTGGCTCTCACCCTCTGTAGCCGTCAGGGCAAGACGAGCTTCCACGACTTCAAGTCGGCGTTGCAGCTGATTCGCTATCGCGGAGGAAAGCTGACTGACTATACCAGCCGTCTCCACTATTTTACCGACTGGATTGAAGACAACACTGCCAAAGGTATCGTCCGTGAGATACAGCAACCCATACCGCCCTTCACTGCCAAGCAACATATCAACGTAGCTTATATGACGACACACCCATCACGCTATCAGGCACTGGTGTCTCATCCAGAGTTCATCCCCACCATCCGTCAGCAGGAACAACAGCTGTCGGGCAAGACCTATCGGTTTATCCCCAAGTCAGCCGTCCGTAACACCAAGGTGCTCCGTTCTGCCGTTGCCGATGGGGACATCATAGCCATCACCTGCCGGAAGAAGGGATTGGACATTGCCCACATTGGCTTTGCCGTATGGCGTGAGGATGGCTTACATCTGCTCAACGCTTCGATGATACACAAGAAAGTGGTAGACGAACCGCTCACCCTCGAACGCTATCTTGCCCAGCATCCCTCACATACGGGCATCCGCGTCATCCGACTGACGGGTGGGTCTTCATATCCTAACTCCCCATCCTAACTTCCAAGCAAATAAACAAAAACATCAATAAACTAAATTATACAAGAATATGGAATTACCCGATTTTATGAGCTATGCCAACAAGTTCTCAGCAAGTGACTTTGTTGACAAGATTTCCCGCATTGCCAAGCGTGCCGGAGCCAAACTCGTCTATGTTGCCCTGATATTATACTACACCCTGCAGAGTGACAAAGTATCAAAGGCCGACAAGGCCATCATCATCGGCGCTTTGGGCTATATGATTAGCCCTCTTGACGTGATGCCCGATGCCATCCCCATAGTGGGTCTTACCGATGACCTTGCCGTTCTGCTTTTCGTTCTGAAGAAAGTATGGGGTGATGTTGATCCCGAAATCAAGGAAAAGGCAAAGAACCGTCTGTCCAAATGGTTTGATGAAGAGGAAATCAGCGAAATAGACGAACTGAAGTTCTAAGCACAGGCTGCCTTCGGGCAGCCTGTTCAGTTTTCTCCTATCATTTGCAGGAATTCATCCTCGCTCACGATAGCCACGCCCAGTTTCTCTGCCTTCTGCAGTTTGGCTGGTCCCATGTTGTCGCCGGCGAGGATGAATGATGTCTTGCCACTGATGCTGCCCACGTTCTTCCCTCCATGCTGCTCGATGAGCGCCTTGTATTCGTCACGGCTATGGTGACTGAATACTCCACTGATGACGATACTCTTTCCCGCAAGCCTGTCGGAGTGTCCCTCCAGTTGGCTGGCACTCAGCTCCATCTGAAGTCCATACGCGCGGAGTCTGTCCAAGAGAGCGAGGTTGTCGGGATTGTGGAAGAAGCTGATGATACTGCCGGCCATCACCTCCCCTACACCATCTATCTGCAGCAGTTGGTCGAGCGTAGCATGTTGCAGGGCATCCATACTCTTGAAGTGGCGTGCCAGCATCTTTGCCGATGTCTCTCCGATAAAACGGATGCCAAGGGCAAAGACTACCCTTTCGAATGGCACCTCACGGCTCTTGTCGATGGCAGCGACAATCTTTCTGGCAGAGCGTTCCTTGTTTCCCGTTCCGTTGATTTGCTCCACTCGTATGTCATAGAGGTCCGCAACGTTCTTGACCAAACCTCTGCGATAATAATCCTCGATAGTCTCCGGTCCGAGACTGTCGATATTCATGGCTTTTCTTGAAATGAAATGTTCGATACGTCCCTTGATTTGCGGCGGACATCCCGTTTCGTTAGGACAATAATAGGCTGCCTCTCCTTCATATCTCACCAACGGAGCCCCACACTCGGGACAGTGGGAGATAAACGCCACGGGCACAGCTCCTTCTTCACGGCTCTGCTCGTCAACACCTACTATCTTGGGAATAATCTCACCGCCTTTCTCTACAAACACATAGTCGTTGATATGCAGGTTGAACGAACGGATAAAATCCTCGTTGTTCAGCGTAGCCCTTTTGACTACTGTTCCTGCCAGTTGAACGGGTTCCATATTGGCTACGGGAGTGACAGCTCCTGTGCGTCCCACCTGGAAACTGACCTCCAGCAGTCGGGTACGCGCACGTTCAGCCTTGAACTTATAGGCTATCGCCCATCTGGGGCTTTTCGCAGTATACCCTAAAGCCCTCTGCTGTCGTCGGGAGTTCACCTTCAGTACGATACCATCCGTTGCCACCGGCAGTTTCTTCCGTTCCGTGTCCCAGTAGCTGATAAAGCGGTACACCTCATCCAGCGTCTTCACCTTCATCAGCGGCGGCAGTTCGCCCTCATGCCGGCATATCACCTGAAAGCCCCACTCTTTGGCAGCCATCAGATTCTCGTAGTGTCCGTCGGCAGGCAGCTCTTCGCCTAACATATAATAAAGGTATGCATCCAGCCGTCGGCTGGCAACAAGGGCAGAGCTCTGACTCTTCAGCGTACCGCTGGCAGCATTTCTCGGATTGGCAAAGAGAGGTTCTTCATCCGCCTCGCGCTGTTTGTTCAAATCCTCAAACACCCGCCAAGGCATCAACACCTCACCTCTCATCTCGAAACTCCGTGGCAAAGCCGCTTTGCGGGCAGAAAGCACCAGTGGTATGGAGCGAATCGTCTTCACATTGGCTGTCACGTCATCGCCCTTCACACCGTCACCTCTGGTCACCGCCCTCAGCAGCTGTCCGTTCTCATAGGTCAGACTGATGGATAGTCCGTCGTATTTCATCTCACAGCATATCTCGAACGATTCGCCCTCCAGACCTTTTTCTACGGAATGATACCAGTCAGCCACCTCCTGCTCGCTGTACGTATTGGCGAGAGAGAGCATGGGGTATCGGTGTTCCACCTGTGTGAAGTTCTGGTTCAGGTCGCTTCCCACTCGTTGTGTAGGAGAGTTAGGGTCATAGAGTTCGGGGTGCTGCTGTTCCAGTTCCTGCAGTTCATGCATCAGCATGTCAAACTCCATGTCGCCCATGAGAGGCTGGTTCAACACATAATATCTGTAGTTCTGCTCGTGCAGCAGCTGTCTGAGTTGTTCTATACGTTTTGTATCGTTGTCCATATGAATAGATAGAAATCTGTTGTCAAGATAAGAAGAAAAAGGTATGAAAGAGGAAAGAAGCAGAATAAAAGCAGTTAAAAGTTGTCTGATTCAAAAAAAATGGTTACCTTTGCATCCGAAAAAGGTCTCGTAGCTTAGCTGAATAGAGCGTCAGATTCCGGTTCTGAAGGTCGTGGGTTTGAATCCCACCGAGATCACCATTCTCTACTTGATTCCCCTTTTGTTCAATGCTGCCACATATTTGGCAGCATTTATTAGATGTTCCGAATACGTTTTGGCAAAATTATGCGTACCAGAGAAGTCTTCTTTGGCACACATGTACAGATAGTCGTGCTCCACATAGTGCAGCACAGCATCAATACCAGCCACAGAAGCAATCTTGATGGGTCCGGGCGGCAGTCCGGGATAGATATACGTGTTGTATGGGCTGTCTGTCAGCAGCAACTTATGATAGATACGCTTCAATGTAAAGTCTCCGCAGGCAAACTTGACCGTAGGGTCAGCCTGCAAAGGCATTCCCTGGGGATATTCACTGTTACGCAGTCGGAGTCTGTTAAGATACATGCCCGCTATCATGGGTTTTTCGCCATTGTTGGCTGTCTCCTCGTCGATGATACTGGCCAGTGTCGCCACCTCATTCTCCGTAAGGTTCATGGCAGCAGCTCTTTCCTTGCGGGCATCATTGTTCCAGAAGCGCTGATGTTCCTTGACCATCCTTTCTACGAAAGCCTTGGGAGTCACATTCCAGTAGATGCTGTAAGTGTTGGGTACGAAGAGCGAGGGCAAGGTCTGGCGGTTATATCCCAAGGAGTCGATGAAACAGGTGTCGGCAAAAAGCTCACTGAACTGGCAGCTGTCAGCCATGAGTCTGTTGCCCAATACGGCAGCGAGCCTGTCGAGCGTTCTCACCTCGGGAATGGTGATGTTCAAAGGGTCTTGCACTCCGTTCTTCATATGTCTGAGCAGCGTAAAGGCACTCTCGCCGGGAACCACGGCATACCTTCCCGCTCTGATTCTCTCGCCGAAAGAGCTGTGTCGTGCCAGTGTGGTAAATCCCACCATGCCATGTTTGCTTGCCCAAGGCTTGAGCTTGACGAAAACCGAGTCTTGGGTATCATCATCATCTATATATACATACTGTTTCTCTGTACATGCGGCAAAACTGCTGAAGAAATAATAGTATACAAAGCCGCAGGCAACTACAGCCAGCAGTAACGCCATGTAAAGATAGTGCTTTGCCTTGATGGCAGTCTTTTTCTTTTTCATAGTCCAATCTATCTGTAAAAAATCCTTGTTATTCATCCCGACTATTCATCTTCGGTGCGACATTCGGTAAAGTGCATGTCGCTTTGCGCCTTCTCTTTCGAAAAGGCGAAATAGGTACAGGTAGCCTCCGTGCATACCGTTCCTGCAGAGTCTGTCAGAACGGCATCGATGACCACGATGTTGCGACGCTGTTCCCTGATATGGGCACGCACCGTCAGTTCCGAGTCTAAGGTAGAAACAGGCCTTTTATATCTTGTTTCCATTTTCGATGTAACTCCCGCCGTCTGCAGCTTCCGTGTGATTACCCATCCGCAGACCTCATCGAGCAGCAGAGCCTGTATTCCTCCGTGCAGCGTATGGAGCCATCCCTGATAGTTGCCGTCTGGAGTCCATTTGCTCACGATGTCCTCTCCGTCTTCATAGAAATGAAGATGCAGACCGATGGGATTGTCGGGAGAACAGCCGATGCAGTTATAGCCCGCCATTCCTTCCCAAGGATTTACGATTCTTTTCATGGTCATTATGTTTTTATTTTACTGCAAAAGTACAAATAATATCAGACTTGACCAACATTTTTTTCACTATTCTCATCAGTTTCCCTCATGAGCCATGATCGGTTAGCCATGACAGTCATGATGAGTTTGCCATAACAGTCATGATGAGTTTGCCATGACAGCCATGATGAGTTTGCCATGACAGTTATCTGAAGTTGCACAGAAGCAGCTTTCCATTTATGTTCGCCACTGCGAAACGTACGTTCACCACTGCGAAACGTACGTTCGCCACTGCGAAACATAGATTGGAATAGCCAATCAGCCAAACTGAAGACTACTATCATGAGCAAATAAGAATAACTATTATAGGAAACATGAGATGAGCATGCAGTATCAAGACAGACATATATCGCTCAGTTATAAAGATATCCTTCATAGGACACGTGAGGTGGTAACTATAGCAAAAGGCCTATACACCCACCATCGTGGCGTATAGACCCTTGCTGCTCC
>CAMAHD010000043.1 GCA_945834405.1 uncultured Prevotella sp.
ATACCCTCGCTTATAAGTGGTCATTTCACCGACAATCCCGCTTCGGGAAGAGTGATGGAGAAATGCGGTTTCGTGGCAACAGGCGAAACAGCTTTCGACAATAACCTTTATGGAGGAGAGAACAAACCGATAAGAGTTCTGAGATTGGTTTTTTTTAATAGTATTGTTCCTCACTCTTGTTGCCCATAAGTATATATATAATATTGCCATACTGACAGCGTCAAAGGGACATAGAGAGTTATGGAAGCTAACATGATCGGATATCGTGAGTGCTGACGGATGTTTATTTGAGCGCAGTCAAAGATTCCTTTGAGTGCTGCCAAAGATTCGTTTGGGCGCAACCGTTTTATCTCTTGCAACACTATTAACCTACATGGTTATGTTTGCCTTGCAATAATAATGATACGCCAATGTATATAGATGAAAATTCATGTTCACAATTGAAGATGTGCGATGCGCTCCACCATACCGACAAGGACAAGCAGTATGGTGATGAAATTTTTCTTGTTCATGCTCTTTGATGAATATTCCTTACGATTGTTTTCATTTATTTCATTCCAATTCTTTGGCTTGTTGGCAAATTTAGAATACCTTTGCATCCAAATATTTGAATGATGGAAACGAAAAAAATGTGGCTTTCTCCCTACTGGTGAGACGGTTTTCGAAGAGATATAACAAGTTTTATGAAAATTTACAATGATGATGAACAAAGATAAGTTATTGATTATATCGATTGCCTCACTCCTGATTTTCGGAGTAGTGTTTCTCGGCATCTCCATGTTTGGTGAAAAGCGCGATGACAATCATCCATTGCCCATCGCCTTGGCTTGCATTTTTATTGCCAACTCGTTGGCATTGGTGAGAAACAGGAAAAGAAAACAAATGGCAAGGGCAAAAACAAAGAAAATCCTGATTATCAATGCAAGTCCGAGAAAAAAGGGGAACATCGCCCAGATGGTTGACGAGATGGTTGACGAGGCAAGTGTGCAGGGCGTGGAAACGGAAGTGATAGAGGTGCAAAAACTACAAGTCAAACCTTGCATTGCTTGTATGCAATGCAGGTCAAAGGGAAGGTGTACTCTGCCCGAAGATGATTCTCAGCGTGTTCTGAACCTCATAAAGGATTGTGAGGCGATAGTGATTGCGGCTCCCTGCTACTGGGGCAACATACCCGGAACACTGAAGCTGCTCTTCGACCGCATCGTATATGGCATGATGGACGAGAGTGCCCGTGGCTTTCCGATACCCCTACACAAGGGCAAGCGCTGTGTGCTTGTCAGCACTTCAACAACGCCATGGCCACTGAACATCCTCATGCATCAAAGTCATGGAGCGATAAGGGCTTTGAAGGAAATTTGCCGTTACAGCGGTTTCCGTACGGTTGCAACAATCGAAAAGGGCGGCACGCGCCAACGAACCACATTGACAGACAGAGAGAAAAATAAATGCCGTCAGGCTTTGAGAAAACTGTTATAGCTTATTTTCCTTTCTCTGCCTTAACTATCACCTGACCATTCCGTTTCAGGGTTATCGTATGCTGGCGCAAGCTATGAGTCTGATGGTTAAATATTTTTGAGGGATCAAACGTACGACCATTGACACGACACTCAAAATGCAGGTGCTCGGTGGTGGCTCTTCCTGTGCGACCTGTCAAGGCTATCAGCTGACCAGCCTTGACCTTGTCGCCTACATTCACGAGATTCTTGGAATTGTGACTGTACAGGGTCTCGATTCCGCAGGGATGCTTGATACGAATACACTTGCCATAGGCGGCATACGACTGTGACATGGTGACAATACCATCAAAAGCTGCATAGATATTGTCATTGGCCTTGGTCTTGATGTCCACTCCTGTATGAGCACGACGTCCACGGGAACCGTAGGCACTGATGACCTTGGCTCCTGGCAAGGGATATGCCCACTCGTCATCCGAAAATCTCGACAACTGCAAAGTAAGCGTGTTCTTTCCTCCGAAGGGATCGGCATTGACATCAAAGTTGTCCAAGCTGGCATTGCCATACTTGGCTGCATCCCGTTCGCCTCGTACCACAGACACTTCAACGGCAGAGGTGCCCGTCTTACGACACATCAACACCTGGCGCAACAGTCTGTGACTGGACAGACTCAGTATGGTCTCCGGATTGATACGATTGCCATTCACCATGATTGAAAAAAGACAGAACACCCTGCCGTTCTCTCCACCGACAATAGCGATGGTCTGACCAGCCTTGACCCTATCGCCCACCGCCACGAGATTCTGAGCATGATAGGCATAGACGGTTTCCAAGCCATTGTCATGACGAACCACGATTACATTTCCATACTGAGCATGATGCTTGGACATTCGCACCACTCCCGAAAACATGGATTTCACGGCATCACCCTTGGTTGTTGTTATCTCCACCTGATTGTCCTTCATCAGTTTGGCTTTTCCCACAGGCAAAGGAAAGCTATAGTCTCTGTCCTTCAGGATATCAAAATCTACCGTGAAGGCATCCGACTTGTCAAACAGTCCCTTGGTAGCAATGCTGATTTGCTGTTGCTCCAAAGCCGTGAAAGTATCTTTAGCCATCATGGTCATTGTCACAGCGACAACGATGGCAGTCAGGATTCGTCTTAGCGTCAGTTTCTGTTCCATTCAATCATTTTTCGTTTTCATCCATGTCTTCGTATTCGAAGTCATCCATATCCTCCACATCTTCCATGTCATCAAGGTCTTCGACATCGACAAAGTCGAGGTCTTCGCCCTCGGCTGCCAGTTCTGCCTGGAAGCGGCTCATGTCTTTGTCGCGATGGACGAGCGTGTCTTCTGCTGTAATCTCCTGTAGTTTGTTGCTCTCGCTGTTAAGTTCACGCCACAATACATCCTTCAGTTCGTCCAATCCTTTTCCCGTAACAGAAGAGATAAAGACTACCGGAAGGTCATCAGGGGTCGTCTCACGCAGCATCTCTATCAGTTCCTCGTCCAACAAATCTGCCTTTGTCACGGCAAGTACCCGATGCTTGTCGAGCATCTCCGGATTGAAATTCTTCAGTTCGTTCAACAAAATGTCATATTCCTTTTTGATGTCATCGGTATCGCCGGGAACCATGAACAAGAGCAAGGAGTTGCGCTCTATATGGCGAAGGAAACGCAAGCCCAGGCCCTTTCCCTCACTGGCTCCCTCGATGATTCCGGGAATATCAGCCATCACGAACGACTGGCGGTCACGATAGCCTACGATACCAAGCGATGGTTCGAGGGTGGTAAAGGGATAGTTGGCTATCTTGGGACGGGCACTGGACAAAGCAGAAAGCAAGGTAGACTTGCCCGCATTGGGAAAGCCCACCAATCCCACATCAGCCAACAGCTTCAGTTCCAGAATAATGGTCATTTCCTGCATAGGCTCGCCCGGTTGAGCATAACGTGGAGCCTGATTCGTGGCAGAACGGAACTGGAAATTGCCCAATCCACCTCTGCCTCCTTTCAAAAGCACCACTTCCTGTCCGTCGTAAGTTACATCACAGACATACTTACCCGTTTCGGCATTATACACAACGGTTCCGCAAGGCACGTCAATATAAGCATCCTTGCCATTGGTACCATGACACTTGTCACGCCCACCATTGCCTCCGTGCTCTGCACGCACATGCCGTTCAAACTTCAGATGAAGTAACGTCCAGTAATTGTGGTTGCCACGCAGGATAACACTTCCACCATGACCTCCGTCACCTCCATCAGGACCACCGTTGGGTTGATATTTGACATGACGCAAGTGCATGGAGCCTCTGCCCCCCTTGCCAGAGCGGCAATATATCTTTACATAATCTACGAAATTGGATTCTGCCATTTGTCTGTAATAATGTGTATTGGGATGCAAATTTACACAAAAAAGGCCAATAATCAAAGGAGAAAAACATATTTTGGCAATAAATTGGGAAAGAATGGGGTTTCTTTCGCTTTTTTTAATTATTTTTGCAGCCACATTTTTAGCTATTAAAATTATGATTCAATCTATGACGGGTTACGGCAAGGCCGTCACAACCTACAACGGAAAGAAAATTTGCGTTGAAATCAAATCGCTCAACAGTAAGGCTCTCGACCTTTCTGCGCGTATTGCTCCGCTCTATCGTGAGAAGGAGATGGAAATCAGGCAGCTTATTGCCCAAAGTCTGGAAAGGGGCAAGATTGACTTCTGTCTCTATATCGAAAAAGATGCCTGCAACGATGCGACTCCGCTCAATGCCGCATTGGCTGAGAAATACTATCACGAGATGCAGGCTTTCGTTTCACGTATGGGACTGGCTGAACCTCAAGACTGGCTCTCCTTTCTGGTACGCATGCCTGACGTCATGGCGAAGAACGACGTGGAGGAGCTGGGCGAAGATGAGTGGAATGAGGTAAGAAATACGGTCATGACTGCCATCAACAACCTGCAAGATTTCCGCAAACAGGAAGGTGCTGCCCTGCAACGTAAGTTTGAGGAAAAGATTGACAACATCGAAAAACTGATGGCTGAAATAGAGCCTTACGAGAAACTGCGCGTGGAAAAAATAAGAAGCCGCATCGTTGAAGGGCTGAACAGTATTCCGAACGTGGAATATGACAAGAACAGACTGGAACAGGAACTCATCTACTATATCGAGAAGCTGGACATCAGTGAGGAGAAACAGCGTCTTGCCAACCACCTCAACTACTTCCGCCAGACCATGAATGAAGGTCACGGACAAGGAAAGAAACTGGGATTCATCGCACAGGAAATGGGACGCGAAATCAATACCACAGGCTCCAAAAGCAATCAAGCAGAGATGCAGAACATCGTAGTGAAGATGAAGGACGAGCTGGAACAAATCAAGGAGCAGGTCCTGAATGCTTTATAGGTGGGGGCTATAAAGAGTTATCAAAACCATTCCGTAGTTCAAGGACAACACTATCATGATACAGAAAAAAGGAAAAGTCATCATCTTCTCTGCCCCCTCAGGCACAGGCAAAAGTACCATCATCAACTGGCTGATGCAACACGAGGAGTTGCGTCTTGCCTTCTCCATCTCTTGTACCAGTCGCCCACCCCGAGGCAGCGAACGCCATGGAGTAGAGTATTTCTTCCTCAGTGCCGACGAGTTCAAAGAGCGCATAGCCAATGACGAGTTTCTGGAATACGAGGAAGTTTATACCGACCGATTCTACGGCACCCTGAAAGCGCAGGTAGAAAAACAGCTGGAAGCAGGAGAGAATGTGGTACTCGACGTGGATGTCAAGGGGGGATGCAACATCAAGAGGGTATATGGCGACAAAGCTCTGAGCCTCTTTATCCAACCTCCTTCGGTAGATGAACTGCGCCGCCGCCTCAGCGGCAGAGGCACGGACAGCCCAGAGGTAATAGACCAACGCATAGCACGTGCAGAGTTTGAACTGTCTTTTGCCGACAAGTTCGACCGCATCGTTGTCAACGACGTTCTTGAAGAAGCTGAACAGGAAGCATACCGCATCATCAGCGATTTCCTGGAAGTATGAAAATAGGATTGTTCGGAGGGTCATTCAACCCCATACACATAGGTCATGTGTCATTGGCTCGCCAACTGGCAGAAGCGGCCTCATTGGATGAGGTTTGGCTCCTGGTATCGCCACAGAATCCCCTCAAGCCCGCAGGCAGTCTGCTGGCTGACAACCTGAGACTGGAGATGGTACAAAAGGCGGTGGAGAATGAAGCTCTGCTCAAGGCTTCAGACTATGAATTCCACCTGCCTCGACCCTCCTATACATGGCAGACCCTGCAAGGCCTTAGCCATGATTATCCCGAACACCGCTTCACACTGTTGATTGGTGGAGACAACTGGCAGGTATTTGACCGTTGGTATCACCATGAAGACATACTGAACAACTATTCCATCGTTATCTATCCGCGCCCCGGTTATCCAATTGACAGCCAAAAGCTTCCTCCGCAGGTAACGCTGGTACATGCCCAGTTGATGGATGTCTCCAGCACGGACATCCGCAGACGCATCGCCCAAGGTGAAGACTTCAGCGCCTTGGTGCCGGCAACGGTCAACGAAATCATTGTCAGCAAAAAGCTATATCGCTGACATTACTTCCATCATACACAGGAAGTGGTTTTTTGAACATTTCTTACACGAAAAATGCAGAAAAACATTGGTATTCAAAGAAAAAGCTGTAATTTTGCACCAAATTTGCAAAAAGAATGAAATACTTATCCATTGTTTTGCGATTGCTGGGCAGCATTTTTACGCCTATTCGCAAGAATGCCGCTTTCTTTCTGTTCATGTACGTCCTCGGATATACCTGCAACAGAGTAAGCACCCCCAACTCTTCGGAACTGGGCGCTTTTGAGTTATTTGTCGATCTTTATGCCCTCTGTCTGCTGCTGACGTTTATTCCCTGGCGCTTCCGCCGCTGGATAAGAGCCGTACTTTATGTCGTGTTCTATGCCACGTCGTTGGTAGATATGTATTGTGTCGTGAAGTTCAACACAACCTTTTCGCCCACCATGCTGCTGCTGATGAGCGAAACGACAGGACGAGAGGCGGCCGAATTCCTGAGGTCGTATTTAGGCTGGAATCTGGTGGGAAGCGAAATAGGATGGATATTGCTGATTCTGGCACTCCATATCGTATACAGTATAGCCATTGTCTGCATACGAGGAAGGGAGTATAAGCCTCGAATCAATCACGAACTGCTGCTCAGGCTACGTATGGTATCACTGCCTTTGCTGGGAATCCTTTCTCTCTACATCATCGAACGAGGTGTCACAGACAGACTGGACAACAAGAAGGCGCTGTTGCGAATGATGTCTTACAAGAATGTGGGTGATGTAGAACGGGAGCTGACACGCAAGGACAGGGTTGACCTCTACCTGCCTGTCTACCGTTTTGCCTTCAGCGTGTTTGCCAACGAACTGGCATCCAAACAGATTGACCACCTGACAACGGCAACAGAAAAGGTAGAAGTGGACAGTTGCTCCTTCCGCACTCCCAACATCGTAGTAGTAATTGGAGAGAGCTACAACCGTCACCACTCTCAACTCTATGGTTACGAGCGGCCCACTACCCCACGGCAGCTGGCACGCAACAAGAAAGGACAGATGGAGGTTTTTTCGGATGTGGTATCGCCCTACAACCTGACCAGCTTTGTCTTCAAAAACATCTTCTCACTCTATGCAGTAGGAGACAGCGGCGAATGGTGTGACTATCCGCTCTTCCCAGAACTGTTCCGTGAGGCTGGCTATCGTGTCACCTTTGTCACCAATCAGTTCCAGACAAGAGCCAACGAAGCGGTGTATGACTTCAGTGGAGGGTTCTTCCTCAACCATCCCGAACTAAGCAAAGCCATGTTTGATGTGCGCAACGAGAAGTTGCACAGATACGACTCCGGCGTTCTCAGCGACTATGACAAACTGTTAACGGACGGACGACTGTCGTTTGACGGGAAGGGTGAACACAATTTAGTGATTCTGCATCTGATGGGACAACACGTCAACTATCGAGACCGAACACCTCGCAACCGCAAACCCTTTACCTACGACCAATATCCCAGCGAGGGATTCAAACGCGGAGAGAGACGTATCATGGCTGACTATGACAATGCGGTACTGTACAACGACTCCATCGTGGATGCCATCATCCAGCGCTTTGAGGACAAGGAGGCTATCGTTCTCTATTTCGGCGACCACGGAGAGGAATGCTATGGCGACGGACTGCACGTCTTTGGACGACTGCATTCGGCAGAAGTGGACTATCGACTGGCGCACGAGGAATTCGAGATTCCCTTCTGGATATGGTGCTCACGCAAAATGGCAAAAGCACAGCCTCAACTGGTCAAGGAGATACGCGAGGCACGCAACAAGCCCTACATGACAGACCGCCTACCCCATCTGCTACTCTATCTCGCCGGCATCAGCAGTCCCTTTTACAAAGAAGAATATAATCCGCTGTCTACCCTTTATGATGAGTACAAGCCCCGCCTACTGAAAAATTCGGTAGACTATAATATACTGAAAAGAAAACATGACGACCAAGAATCAGAATCCAAACAACAATAACAGTCCTTGGCTCAGCCGCACAGAGTGTGCCGCACTTCGCGGAGTGGCGATTCTTGCCATCATACTGCACAACTTCTGCCACTGGCTGAGACTGGCTGTCAAGGAAAACGAATATACATTTAACACTTCGAAAGCCGACAGGTTTCTTCATGAGCTTGCCTCGCCCGACCTGTATTTCCCTGTACAGTTTGTATCTTTTCTCGGACATTACGGCGTACCACTCTTCCTTTTTCTCAGCGGCTTCGGCCTGGTGATGAAATATGGACGGCAAGAGACTTTGTCGCCCTATCGTTTCGTGCGGTTTCATTATCTCAAACTGTTGGGAATGATGGTGACGGGCTATGTGGCATTTACCATGATGGATGCCATCACCCCCGGTTCCTTCCACTTCAAGGCAGAGAATATCGTGGCGCAACTGTTGATGTATATCAATGTCCTGCCTCACCCCAACAATATCATCTGGCCGGGACCTTACTGGTTTTTCGGTCTGATGATGCAGCTATATATTGTATACATCCTGCTGCTTCATCGCCGTCACTGGCTGTACATTGTAGCACTGATAGTACTATGTTGGGGATTGCAGGCTGTGAACAGTCCCGAAAGCGACACCCTCAACAGACTGCGCTACAACTGCATCGGGGGGATGTTACCTTTTGGCTGCGGACTGCTGACGGCACGACTGACCCAGGCTGGCATACTTGACTCACTGAACGCATGGAAAAGATGGCACTGGGCACTTCTTGCTCTTGCCGCCTTGACAGGAATCATAACCGGTAGCGCCTGGTATGCTACCTGGTACTGGGTTCCACTGGCAGTCGTCATCGGTGGAGTGGCACTGGTCAAAGCCCTTCCCCTGCATCGCATGAACTGGATGGTATGGACAGGAGAGATTTCGGCTGCCCTCTTTGTGGCACATCCCATACTGCGAAAGATATTCATCCCCCTATCCCATCGCGGCGATGTATATGCTGGTATACTGCTTTACTTACTGGCTTCACTCTGCGTGGCGTGGCTCTTCCATCTCATTATTAATAAAATACCCAAACCACGATTATGAGTATCAACAGACTGGAACTGGCTGACTTCAGCCGCTATCGTGCTTCCCTGATGGGTATTGCCATGCTGCTTATCATGTTTTTCCATACCAACGGACTGGTACGCGGCACTTTGGCTTTCGCCATCAACCGCTGTGGAAACGTGGGTGTCGATATGTTTCTTTTTCTCAGCGGCATGGGACTCTGGTTCTCTTTCTGCCGTAACAGCAACATCCGCCACTTCTTCGTACGCCGCTATATACGCATCTATCCCGCCTGGCTACTGGTTGCCGGCTGTTTTTATATCACGGATTATCTTTCGCCCAAGGGATGGCAGAGCAGCAATCTGTGGGAGCTGGCAGCAAACATTGGTTTCAACTGGTGTTTCTGGAAACGTGACGCATGGGAGTTCTGGTTCATACCCTCCATCATGATGCTATACACAATAGCCCCTGCCTATATGCACCTTATCCGTCGATGCCCTGTTTGGAAATGGCTGCCGGTAGTGGCTATGATTTGGTGTGTCATGGTGCAGTATGTACAACCACTGCACACCAGTATGGGCCACATCGAGATTTTCTGGAGCCGCATCCCCATCTTTCTCATCGGCATCAATATGGGGCAGGCGGTCATGGAGAAACGAAGCCTGGAACCGTCTGCTTGGTGGCTTATATTACTGGTCTTTGCACTCAGTGCCTTTACCTGCATAACTCTTGAGGACGGACTGCGTGGACGTTTCCCCCTGTTTTTGGAAAGAATGGTCTACATCCCTCTCTCCATCACCCTGATGCTTCTCTGTTGCCAACTGTTGCGCAGGCTGCCCTCTTGGACTGCCCGTGCATTGGCTTTTATAGGAGGGGTAAGTCTGGAGATTTACCTGCTACACGTCAACTATATCATGCCCCTCATCACCCCCTACAGACTGGGATTCTGGGGCACTTCACTCACCATGATAGCCTTGTCAATACCCGCAGCATGGCTCTTGCATCAAATAGCTTCACTGCCTGACAGATGGTTATCACAAAAAAACAAACAACCATGACACTGAAGAACATGCTGAAACTGATACGCCCCAAACAATGGGCGAAAAATGTATTTGTGCTGATGCCTTTATTCTTTTCCGGCCAGCTGACAAACAGCCATGCCCTCATGGTTTCACTTCTCGTCTTTGTAGCATTCTGTCTCACAGCCTCATCCGTCTACTGTATCAATGACATTGTGGATGTAGAGGCAGATATCAACCACCCCGTCAAATGCAAACGCCCCATTGCCTCCGGTCATGTCACCATCAGACAGGCATGGGTACTGACCTTCCTGTTGGTCTTGATGGCGGCACTTCTACTTTTGACTCTCCCTGAAAGGGCTTGGATGGTGCTTGGGGTCGTGGGGAGCTATTATGTGCTGAATATCTGCTACTGCTGTTGGCTAAAAAACCATGCTATCATTGACGTTTGCACCATAGCCTTCGGTTTTGTGCTGCGCATTCTAGCTGGTGGTGTCGCTACCGACATCTTTGTAAGCCGCTGGCTTGTACTCATATCGTTCCTGCTCACCCTCTTTCTCTCGCTTGCCAAGAGACGGGATGACGTGCTGCGCATGAATGCTACGGGCACCGCTCCCCGACGGAATACCATCCGTTACAACCTGACGTTCATCAACCAAGCCATTACCATCACCGCATCGGTCACACTGGTATGCTATATCATGTACTGCGTCAGTCCGGAGGTAGTGGCGGCTTTCAATACGCCCCATCTTTACCTCACCACCATCTTTGTCATCATTGGTCTGCTGAGGTATATACAACTGGCTGTGGTCGACGAACAGACTGGTGACCCCACCAAAGTGATATGGAACGACCGTTTTACCCAACTGGTTGTCTTGGGATGGGGTCTTACTTTCCTGATATTGATTTATTTATAACACACCTGGTATTATTTATACAACTGATATTTTACACGACTGATTATCAAGATTCATCATGCAATTTCTATACGCATTTGACTTTGACGGAACACTTACTACGCGCGATACGCTGTTGGAATTCATCCGATATGCTCGCGGAAACGCTCGTTTTACATGGGGCTTTCTGCTCCATTCGCCCATACTGATACTGATGTTGCTCCATCTCTATCCAAACTGGAAGGCTAAACAACACATCTTTGCCTATTTCTTTAAAGGCATGAAAGAAAGTGACTTTGACCGCTACTGCCAGGAATTTGCTGCCAAGAACAGGCATCTGCTCAGAGTTCAGGGTATTGAGGCCGTAGAAAATGCGCTTCAAGAGGGTAGCGACGTGGCTATTGTCAGTGCCAGTATCAACCGTTGGGTGCAACCATTCTTTCCCCATACCAGAGTGATTGGCACGGAAATAGAAGTGGAAAACGGATTGCTGACAGGGCGTTTCCTGACCCCCAACTGTTATGGAAAAGAAAAAGTGGCAAGACTGAGGAAGGTGTTTCCTGACCTTGCCAGACGACATGTGATTGCCTTCGGAGACAGCCAAGGAGACAGGGAACTGCTGCAAGTGGCAGCTGAGGCACACTACAAGCCTTTCAGATAAGCACTCGTCAGGGAAAGAAACATTCAGATATGAATCCAGTAAGAGTGAAGACCAACATGAACATCTTGAGGATTGAAAAAGAGGAAAGGCTACCTGCACTGCTGATGGCCATCATTGCGGGGGCACTGAACACCTTATTTATATGCTACCTGCAACCTTTCCTCGCCACTACTACGAACAGAGCCACTTTATGGAAGCAGATGTTGGAACACCTGAACATTTCCGGCTATGACCCCATGACTATTATCATGGTGTCAAGATGGAACATCGACTATAACCCCTACCGACATCCACTATATGCGTATTTCTGCTGGCCGCTGAACCAGTTGAACGAATGGTTGCGCACCGTTACGGGAACAGACTGTGCACTGTATATACTGTCTTTCATCCTCGTGACATTTTCGGTCTATGGGATGCTTTTCTTCCGACGGATTCTGCGCCATCATATCGGTCTGCCAAAGGTTGATGCCAATATTCTTACCCTTCTGTTCTACTCCATGGCATACGTCATGCTGATGCTCTTCACGCCCGACCATTTTGCATTCTCCATGCCCATGCTGTTGCTCCTCACATATCTCACGGCGCAACATCTGGACTCCGGAAAAGGATTCAGCATCATCCTCACCATCTTTCTTTTCCTGTTTACTGCCGGCATATCACTCAATAACGGAGTGAAAGTTTTTTTGGCTTCGCTCGCTGTGCGAGGCAAAAAATTCTTCAAGCCTATCTATCTGGCACTCGCCATCGCATTGCCTTCAGCTGCAATCTGGTATTTTGCAGAGTATGAATACAGCCACTATGTACTGCCCCGTGAGCTGGCTCAACACCGCTTCAAGGAAAAGCGCAAACAGCAGGAACTGAAAAAACAACAAGAGAAACAACGCAAAGACTCTATAGCCAGCTTATCCACAAAAGCCACTGCCGTCGTCATGTCCCCGGACTCCATTGACAAACGTACAGAAAAAACTGCCAAGAAAAAGCCGGAAGGAACGGTCATAAAAATCAATACATCCAAGAATGGGACACCTATAGCCAATCAAGGCTTCTTAAAATGGACCGATACCACCACCTCACGCTGGCAAACCGCCATACATAACCTCTTTGGCGAGTCCATACAGCTGCACCGCGATAACCTGCTCAAAGATGTATTGCGCACACGCAAAGTCTTTGAACACTATCGAAATCCCTTACAGTATCTGATTGAAGCACTCTTGGTCGGTCTCTTTATTGCGGGTATCTGGTGCGGTCGTCGCTCCCGTCTTTTATGGACTGCTATGTCTTTCTTTGCCTTTGACATGGGAATACATCTGGTACTGGGATTCGGCATCAACGAGATTTTCATCATGTCACCTCATTTCCTTTTTGTTTTGCCCCTTGCCACGGCATTCGTACTGAGGAAAGCATCCTCCGGCAGATTACACCGCTCCCTTCAGATATGCTTGGGTTGCATGGCTCTGTATCTGTTTGTTTACAACGGAAGTCTTATCGTAAAATACCTGTTACACTGACAATTATTTCGCTGGCTTTATTGGTTATGTCCAAAAAAAATGGTAATTTTGCAGCCGCTATTCACTTGAGTGCCCCGTGCACATTTTTATCATTTAATCCATCATGTTTAAAAAATTTCATGGCTTTCATCTGCTTGAGAGCCACTACAAAATGCGTTTGGAGCAGGTGAATGCCCAACGCAAAAAGATTCTGACCAATACGGCCATCAAGGCCGCAGTTGTAATTCTGATGACTCTGCTGATATGGAACCTTCCCTCCGACAGCTTCGGCATCGAGGGACTCACCATCGTTCAACAGCGTATCATCGCCATTTTCGCCTTTGCCACTCTGGCATGGGTGCTGGAAGTAGTGCCGGCATGGGCAACATCGGTAGCGGTCATTGGACTCTTGCTGATTTTTACCAGTGACAGCGGATTGGTATTTCTATGCCGACCAGAGGAAGTGGGAACATTGCTGAGCTACAAGTCGGTTATGGCAACCTTTGCCGACCCCGTCATCATGCTCTTCATCGGAGGTTTCATCCTGGCTATCGCAGCAGGAAAAACCGGCATTGACGCCTATCTTGCCAAGGTCTTGCTGCGTCCGTTCGGCAACAAGAGCGAAAATGTCCTGCTGGGTTTCCTGCTGATTACCGGCCTGTTCTCCATGTTTGTTTCAAACACTGCCACTGCTGCCATGATGCTGACCTTCCTGGCTCCCGTGTTCAAGCAACTTCCGCCCGAAGGGAAGGGGCGCATGGCTATGGCACTCAGTATTCCGGTAGCTGCCAACCTCGGAGGTATGGGCACTCCCATCGGAACGCCTCCTAACACCATTGCCCTCAAATACCTGAACGACCCAGAAGGACTGAATCTGGGCATTGGCTTTGGCGAGTGGATGATGTTCATGCTTCCTTTGGTGATTGTTCTTCTGTTCATCAGCTGGATTATTATCAAAAAGCTCTATCCTTTTACCCAAAAAACCATCAACCTACAAATAGAGGGAGAACTGCAGAAAGATGCCAGGACAAAGATTGTGATTGTCACCTTCATCCTGACCGTGATTCTCTGGTTGCTTGACAGCGTATCTGGCATTAACTCCTACACGGTTGCCCTCGTACCATTTGTCATCTTCTCGGTGACAGGCGTCATCGACCGCCGAGACCTGGAGGAGGTCAACTGGTCTGTCATCTGGATGGTAGCGGGAGGTTTCGCTTTGGGCTATGCCCTCAACGCATCCGGCTTGGCAAAACAGGCTGTTTCCAGCATTCCTTTTGGAGAATTCTCTCCGCTTGCCATCCTGATTCTTGCAGGATTGATCTGCTACGGCTTGTCCAACTTCATCAGCAATTCTGCTACGGCTGCTCTGCTGATGCCTATTCTGACGGTCGTTTGTATGGCCATGGGTGACAAGTTAAACATCATCGGAGGTACCTCCACCGTACTTATCAGTGTAGCTGTTGCGGCTTCCAGTGCGATGGTTCTTCCTATCTCTACTCCTCCTAACGCTCTTGCCTTTGCCACGAACCTGATCAGTCAGAAGGACATGGCACGCATTGGTCTCATCATAGGTATTCTGTCTATGGTCATGGGTGGCACCTTGCTTTACGTACTCGGTACCATGCACATCATCTGATACCTTCCTCATACAAGAAAAACAAGTCATAGCTCTCTTTCTTTGAGCTATGACTTGTTTTTTTTGATATACGAGGACATCACTATCCTTCTATGGCGTGTATCAAGGATTCCAGATTGTCAACCACCAGAATATGCTGATGCCAATCGCCACGCACCATGCCCCGAGCATCCAAATCTGTGAGCAAGGCAAGAAGACTATTCCAAAAACCACCTATATTATATAGCACGACACGTTTGCCATGATAGCCTATCGTAGCGGCTGCGACAACCGTGAACACTTCATCAAGTGTGCCCAAGCCCCCTGGAAGCGCCACAAAGACATCGCTCTGTGCCACCATCAGGGCTTTACGGTCATCCAAATTGTCACACGGGATATGGACATCTACATAATCGCTGACACGACCTCGCTCTTCAACCTTGGAAGGAACGACACCTATGGTGAGACCTCCGGTTTCGTGAACAGCCTGAGCCACACACTCCATCAATCCCATATTACAACCACCGAAAACAAGGGTATGCCCCTCACGGCCTATCCATGTGCCCAACTCTCTCGTTCTGTTGAAATATTCGGCATCAATATGCTGATTAGCCGAACAAAAAACACCTATCTTCATCTGATTATTTTTTCTGATATGAGCGCAAAGGTACGCATTTTTTTTTATACCTTTGCATCCTAAACAAGAATCATGTAAAAAAACAAGTATTATACCTTTATGACTAAACAATTGAAAAGGGCCTCATTGTGCCTGCATGGCGGTCACCAGCCCAAAAACGGAGAACCCATTGAGTTGCCTATCATCCAAAGCACCACATTCAAATATGACAACAGCGATGAGATGGCACTGCTTTTCGACCTCAAGAAGGAGGGATATTTCTATACCAGACTCCAAAACCCCACGAACGATGCTGTAGCAAAAAAAATATGCGCACTGGAAGGTGGCGTAGGAGCCGTGCTCACCTCGTCAGGACAAGCTGCCAACTTCTACGCGATATTCAACATCTGCGAGGCTGGCGACCATATTGTCACTGCCAACGAAATCTATGGCGGCACATTCAACCTCTTTGGAGTAACCCTCAAGAAACTGGGCATTGAATGTACCTTTGTCAACCAAGATGCATCAGAGGAGGAAATACAGAAGGCTTTCAGACCAAATACCAAAGCACTGTTCGGAGAAACCATCTCCAACCCAGGATGTAAAGTGCTGGACATCGAGAAATTCGCACGTATTGCTCATCGTAACGGGGTGCCTCTGATTATGGACAATACCTTTGCCACACCCATCAACTGCCGTCCCTTTGAATGGGGATGCGACATCATTACCCACTCTACCACCAAATACATGGACGGACACGCAACCCAGGTGGGAGGTTGTGTGGTAGACAGCGGCAACTTCGACTGGATGGCACATGCAGACAAGTTCCCCGGTCTGTGCACTCCCGACGAGTCATATCACGGACTGACCTATGCCAAGGATTTCGGAAAGATGGGTTATACCACCAAACTGGTGGCTCAGTTGATGCGTGACCTGGGGTCTATCCCTGCTCCACAAAACTCTTTCCTGCTGAACCTTGGACTGGAAACGCTGGCACTGCGTATGGAACGGCACTGCAGCAACGCACAGAAGGTTGCACAATTTCTTCACGATGACCCACGAGTGGCGTGGATAGACTATCCGGGACTGGCAGATGACAAATGTCACGGACTGGCAGAGAAATATCTGCCCAACGGAACCTGCGGTGTCATGGCTTTCGGACTGAAAGGCTCCAGAGAAACGGCCATACGTTTCATGGACTCTCTCGAAATGATTAATATCGTCACACATGTCGCTGATGTGCGCACCTGCGTTTTACATCCGGCAAGTCATACCCACAGACAACTGACAGAAGAACAGCTGAAAGAGGCTGGTATAGCTCCTGACCTCATCCGACTCTCTGTGGGAATAGAGGATGTAGAAGACATCATTGATGATATCAAACAGGCATTAGACAAAGGGTGAAACGCCGTGAAAAGGGGACTTTTGCTTTTTCCACACGTCAAAATAGGGTGAATAAGAGAACAAATCATGAGAAAATTAACAAAGCGTAACTTAAAGAATCTATTTTTTCATTGAAACGTTTGGAGCGTATCTCTTTTTTCCGTACATTTGCCTTGTCATTATAACAAAGTGACAAGCACGTTTAACTACTAATTTTATTATTGACCTTATAATTGCATCAGACTATGGAAGTAGAAAAAATCATGCAAGATTTGGAGCGGAAGCATCCAGGCGAACTCGAATACTTACAGGCAGTAAGGGAAGTGTTGACTTCTGTCAAGGACGTTTACAACCAGCACCCAGAGTTTGAGAAAGCCAAGATTATCGAGCGTATCGTGGAGCCCGAACGTATCCTTACCTTCAGAGTGCCTTGGGTTGACGACAAAGGAGAAATCCACGTCAATATTGGCTACCGCGTTCAATTCAACAGCGCTATCGGTCCCTATAAGGGAGGCTTGCGTTTCCATCCCTCAGTAAACCTTTCTATCCTGAAGTTCCTCGGCTTCGAACAGACCTTCAAAAACGCACTGACAACGCTTCCTATGGGCGGCGGAAAAGGTGGTTCTGACTTCTCTATCCGCGGACGCTCTGACAATGAAGTGATGCGCTTCTGCCAGGCCTTCATGACTGAGCTGTTCAAGGTGATTGGACCAGAAGAGGATATTCCTGCCGGAGACATCGGTGTGGGAGCAAGAGAAATAGGCTATCTCTTCGGCATGTACAAGAAGCTGACGCATCAGTGGAACGGTGTCCTTACTGGAAAAGGCTTGGAATGGGGCGGCTCACGCATCAGACCAGAAGCCACGGGATTCGGCGCTCTCTACTTCGTCAACGAGATGCTGCAGACTCACGGACATGACATCAAGGGAAAAACGGTTGCCATCAGCGGATTCGGCAATGTTGCCTGGGGAGCTGCCAAAAAGGCTACCGAATTGGGAGCTAAGGTTATCACCATCTCTGGACCGGACGGCTATATCTATGACCCAGAAGGTCTGAACGACGAGAAGATTGAATACATGCTGGAACTGCGCGCTTCCGGAAACGACATCTGCTCACCATACGCCGAGGAATTCCCTGAAGCAAAGTTCATACCCGGAAAGAAGCCTTGGGAGGTGAAATGTGACATCGCTTTGCCATGTGCCACACAAAACGAACTGAATGGCGAAGATGCAGACATGCTATTGGCTAACCATCCTATCTGTGTTGCCGAGGTTTCTAACATGGGATGCACGGCTGAAGCAGCAGAAAAATTCGTTGCTGCCGGACAGCTCTTCGCACCTGGAAAGGCCGTGAACGCTGGTGGCGTTGCTACCTCTGGACTGGAAATGACACAGAATGCCATCCGTCTGAGCTGGAGCGAGAAGGAAGTAGACGAGAAGCTGCACCAGATTATGCATAATATCCATGAGCAGTGCGTTAAGTACGGACGACAGGACAACGGTTACATCGACTATGTGAAGGGCGCCAACATCGCCGGATTCATGAAAGTGGCTAATGCAATGATGGCTCAAGGCGTAGTTTGACAAAACAACATGAGTAGCACATAACCATGAAGGAGGAGAGGTTTTCTTCATCAGAACCAATCCTCCTTCATTTAAGTTGGGTTCGATTCTTTCGCCATGCCAGATGTCGGTATTTTTTCATAGATACTGACTTTCTGACGATTGGGATTAATAGAACCACAAATAAAACAGGAAACATTCAGAATGAAGAGACAGACGAAGGATAAGCATCAGTGGAGAAAAAGTGTTCATCGTAAGAACATGATACGGAACGGTTCGGAATCTCATAACAGCAACAAGAGACGGTTGCTGCTATATGGATTGTTGTCTATCTTTCCGCTGATTCTCCTGTCTCTTATCAATGGGCAAAGAGACAGCCTTTTTGCTGTCAAGGCACAGGTGCAGGAGGGAAAGGCTACATTCTATTCCAAACGCGCTACAGGCTCAAGAACCAGTAGCGGAGAAAAACTGCATCATGACAGTCTTACCTGTGCCCACCGTACCTTCCCCTTCGGTACGATGCTTCGAGTAACCAATCCCAGTAACGGAAAATCTGTTGTGGTCAAAGTGACAGACCGCGGACCCTTTGCCCGCGGACGTATCATCGACCTCTCATGGAGGGCAGCAAAAGAACTGGATATCTTGACAAGGGGTGTGGCAATGGTTATCGTGCAACCAGAGAACACAACCATCGTCCCTTTCAAGCCACAAGAGACCACCGTTTTGCCCGAACTCGACTTTGAAAGTACAGAGGAGGAGGTATATCCGTTGAGTCCCTCATGGAAGGAAAATGACACCTCATTGCCATAAATCCGTTGCTGCAAGCCACGGTTTTTGATGACATATTTGCCATCAAACGACATGAATAAAAATCCAAACACAAAGACTTTGCTTCAATCACTGAACATATCCTTTCTCAAGTTTTGGAAAGGGCTGTTTTCATCTCAAAAATGTAAAGAAAAATGCCCAGTTGGAAAAATATAATTTCTAACTGGGAAAATAATTTTTTCCAACTGGGATTTTCTTTCCGCCTAATTGAGTCTTTTTTTAATTCCAGTTAGCTTGAATTTTGAAGAAAACTACAAACCTTTCTGAAACAGGTTAAAGCGGATGGATATGCCAATATTTGCAATTTTATTCAACTATTCCTTTCAGTCGGCGACCTTCAGCCCGCATTTCCAAAAGTACTGGTCGATGATTTTTCAATCCTTCACTAACTTGATTCTTTTGTATGCCACACGCTCCCTGCGCCATGTATATACACAATGCAGGGTGCCGTCGCGACCTTCGATGATGGAGGGATAGGAGTATTGGCTGATGGGAC
>CAMAHD010000044.1 GCA_945834405.1 uncultured Prevotella sp.
GATGGCAAAACCACCTCCGGGGGCCTCGTAGATTTTCATTTTCTGTCCCTGCTTGACAATCTTCTTCGTGATGGTGTAAGCCTTGGGATTCTTCTCGTAGTCGGCTGTCTTGTCGTCAGCGTATATCGTTGCTTCGTATTTGCGTCCTTTGTCCAGGAAGTCAAGGGTGAAGACTGCAGTGCGGGCATCTGCATTGGTCTTGCCTCCGACAAACCAGTTGTCGCTCTTCTTGTCTTTTCTCGCAACGGTGATATAGCGTGCGGGTTCTGCTTCTATGTATTTTGAGTCGCTCCAGTCGCAGGGCACGTCGCGGATAAACTGGAAAGCATCCGCATATTTCTCGTAATTCTCAGGAAGGTCGGCAGCCATCTGGAGGGGTGAGTACATCACCAGATATAAGGACAGCTGTGCACAGAGAGTGGTGTGTACAAAGCTGGTGTTGTCGCTCCATGTGTTCAGTTGGGTTTCCAAGATACCCGGAGTGTAGTCCATGGGTCCGCCCTGCAGGCGCGTGAAAGGCAGGATGACCGTATGGGCGGGGTCACTTCCGCCGAAGGCTTCGTACTCAGTACCGCGGGCACTCTCGTTGCCTACGAGGTTAGGCCAGGTACGGCAAAGACCGGTGGGTCGTACAGCCTCGTGTCCGTTCACCATGATATGGTGTTTGGCTGCTTTTTCCAAGACATACTGATAATGGTTGTTCATCAGCTGGCTGTAGTGGTGTTCGCCGCGAGGAATGATGTCGCCGACATAACCCGTCTTGACAGCATCATATCCATATTTGTTCATCAGATTGAAAGCGTTGTCCAGATGACGTTCGTAGTTCAGTGCTGACGAAGATGTCTCATGATGCATCATCAGCTTCACTCCTTTTGAGTGGGCGTAGTCATTGAGCATCTTGATGTCGAAGTCGGGATAGGGAGTCACGAAGTCGAACACATCCAGCTTGGAGTGACCGAACCAGTCTTCCCAACCTTCATTCCATCCTTCTACCAACACCTGGTCCAGACCATTGGCAGCTGCAAAGTCGATGTAACGTTTCACTTGGTCGTTGTTGGCAGCGTGGGTTCCGTTAGGCCTGCATTTTCTGTAATCTGTCGTTCCGAGGTGAACGGAAGGCAGGTCATTGGTGTAAGCCCATGACTGGGTTCCCACAATCATGCTCCACCATACACCGCAGTATTTAGTGGGGTGGATCCACGATGTGTCCTCAATCTTGCATGGTTCATTCAGGTTCAGCGTCAGTTTGCAGGAAAGCATGTCGCGTGCATCGTCGCTGACCAGTACAGTGCGCCAGGGGGTGTTGAAAGGAGTCTGGATAAAGCCTTTATATCCCTGTGCGTCGGGAGTGAGCCAAGATTCAAAAACCATGTTCTTGTCGTCGAGATTCAGATGCATGGTGGGATAGTTGATGCAGGCTGCCTCATGGATATTGATGTAGAGTCCGTCGTCAGTCTTCATCTGCAGTGCTGTCTGCACACCAGTCTCAGAAAATACGGCAACTGAGGAATTATCCCAGTTGACAGCCTTGTTGAACTGGGCGCGGATGCCGGACAGGCGTGTCTCTTGGGTTTCCTGTTCCTGGGTATCATAGTCACCGGGCAGCCACCACGCCGTATGGTCGCCCGTCATGGCAAACTGGGTGTGCTCTTCTTTGATGACAAAGTAGTTCAGCTCTTTCTGTTGTGGAAATTCATAGCGCAGTCCCATGCCATAGTCGTATACGCGGAAACGGATGGTGATGTTTCTGCAGGCAGCAGGCTGTGCAAGATTCACTTCCAGTTCGTTGTAATGGTTGCGGATAGTGGAGGTTTCTCCCCAGACGGGAGTCCAGGTTTCATCGAACGATGACGTCTTGGTATCCTTGATACGGAAGCCTTCTGTCAGGTTTGTCTCTTTCTCCTTGCTGGAATATTTGGTCTTTACCAGTTCCAGACCCAGACGGCTTGGCTTGATGACAGCCTTATTCTTGTAACTCATCTCGTAGGTGGGTACTCCACCTTCTGTCAGAGAGAAGCTGACAGTGACATTGCCATTGGGCGAGGAAACGCTTTGGGCTGCCACTGTCACAGGGATGAAGAGCAACAGCCAGAGCGCGAGTCGTTGGGTGAATAATGAATGGAATTGTATCATATCGCTTGTTTTTAGATGTATTCATTGAAAGGTCTCTTATCTTCTTCCGCTGTGTGAAATCAGTTCGCGGATATTGTTGTTGAGTTCGTCGGCAGCCAGCAGCTGTTCAATGCTGAGGTGCATGCGATAACGCCAGTAGTGACGAGGATTGGCTGGAATATTGATGCGCTCGGCATCAGCGTCTTCCAGTCGCAGTTTCTCGTCGATAGCCATCCAGTCTTGGAAAGACAGCAGGCAGAGCATGGACGGACTGGTGAGATGACGTGATACGATATCCTTTGCCAACCAGGCAGGCAGAGGGTGGGGAGCGGCTCCGGGTCTATAGAGCATGGTGTTATAGTAACTTTGGGTCTGCTCGTAATCTTCGTCCCACCATTGGCGAAGGGTTGACATGTCATGTGTAGAGATGGTGCATACCGAGCGGTAGGGATTGCGAGAGAGATGACCGAAACGCACGGTGTTTTCTTTGGGCATCGACTGGATTTCAAGACTCAGTATTCTCAGCTCGTTCATCACCCAGGGCACACAGTCTGGCACCATACCCAAATCTTCTGCACAGACCATCATACGTGTTGCTTGGGTAAGCAGGGGTAACTTCTTCATCGCTTCGCCATACCAGAACTGGTTGTTGCGGCGATAGAAATAGTCGTTATAGAGACGGTTGAAGACGAACTTGTCGTTGTCGTACAGAGATTCGTAAATGAAGTCAAGCTGGACGCCTATGCGTGGATGGAAGCGGTTGGGGTTCTTCCTGTCGCGGACAAAGAGGACATCGCTGATGAGTGCATAAAGCCCGTCGCGCAGATTTTCCAGATTCCCGTATTCTTCCAAGGTCTTGCTGTCTGTTTCAGCTTTCGCGCTGCTGATGTTACGATACCAGGCTTCCACCTTCTTCTGGGTATTGAATTCTTTCTTCATCTCCCATACATCATCGGTGAGGTGGTTCAGGAAGTTCTTCTTCACCATGTCTGCCCTGTCTCCGAAAATACGTTCGAGAACCCAGTCACGGATGTACGGTTTGGTGAACAGTTCTTCTTGGAAGTGAAGTCCGTAGCCTTCTATCTCTTCGCGGCTCATGGCAAGGGCAGGAGAGAATTGTCCGAGCAGGCCGTGAACCGCATCAATGGGTATTTCCCAAATGCGGAAGAAGCCAAGTACGTGGTCGATACGATAGGCGTCAAAGTATTCGGCCATCTTTCTGAAACGGCGCACCCACCAGGAACAGCCGTCGGCAAGCATCTCGTCCCAGTTGTAGGTAGGGAATCCCCAGTTCTGTCCGTTGCGCGAGAAAGCATCGGGGGGAGCTCCTGCCTGTCCGTTCAGGTTGAAGTAACGGGGTTCCATCCAAGCTTCCACACCATCACGGCTGATGCCGATGGGTATGTCTCCCTTGAGAATAACATGTTTGGAGCGTGCGTGCAGGTGTGCTCCCCGCATCTGACAGTCCAGATTGTATTGAACGAAGTACCAGAAACCCAGTTCTCTGTTCAGAGCCGGACCGTCTATTCTCAGTGTCTGGGTCTTGGCTTTTTCATCCTTGTCAATGAAGCTTACTTTTCCTTCTTCTAATGATACCTTCACCTCGCAGCTCCATTCGCTGAACGTCGCTGTTCCGTAAAGGTCTCTGCAGTGGCAGAAAACGGCGTATGGTATCAGCCATTGCCTGTTGCGGTTGAGGAATTCCTTATAGTCTTTGCGCTGGGAAATGGATTTCCATTCCTGAAGGTATACTTCTTTCAGGTATTCAATCTTGGCGTTGTTCACTCTCTCATAGTCTATCTGGGGGAGTTTGTTCAGCTCTTTCTGCAATGTTGCGAAATAGTCCCTTCTTTCCTCGTCTTTCAGTTGAGGCAACTGGCGAAGGTCGGTGTACTGGGGGTGCAGTGCGTAGATACTGATGCTGTTGTAGGGATAGGAATCCTGCCAGGTGTGAGTAATCGTTGTGTCGTTGATAGGGAGAACCTGAAGAATGCGCTGTCCTGTCAGAGCAATCCAGTCGATGAACGTCTTTAAGTCGCCAAAGTCTCCGACACCGAAACTTCCTTCCGAACGGAGAGAGAATACGGGGATGACGGTTCCCGCACCCTTCCAGGGATAGATGGGCATGTTGGCCTGCTCCAGTTCATAGACCACGGTTTCCGTTTCCTTGACGTCAGGCAGGATAAGGGTGCGGTTACACCCCTCTTCCCAAAGCGGAGTGACATCCTTTTGCTCATCAAGAGCTACAAATTTGAATTCAAACAGCGGTCGCGTGAAAGCAGACACATCCAACTTCAGTACCCATTCGTGAGGTTGCTGTTCTTCCATCTCCTTGGCTTTCAGCGCTTCCCAGTTGCCCAAGGCAGGAGCATCGCCCAATACGGCAAGTCGCTCGTTGGGTCTCAGTTGTGGAGCTCTTACTTTGAGGATGACGTTTTTCAGTGATGAAGGCATCTTGTCGAGTGCCTTATCGGCTGTTTTCTTCTCATCATAGCTTTGGGTAAAGGCAGAGGTATAGAGAGGAGCATCCTCAGGTATGTCTATCCATCTGTCGTAAATCACGATGGTGGATTGCCCACTGATGAGCTCGGTCAGCAGTCGGTGGGGTTCTACACCCCATTCGCGACGTGCAGTAGTACCGTTTCTTTCCACGGTATAGTAGTAGTCGATGCTTGGGGGCAACTCCTTATCCTTGATGGATATTTCCGTTTGCCACTCCTGACCTTCCTGAGTGGTCATCCTATATTGTTTTTGCGGGCTTCCGTCCTCATTCATGACGTTTAGCACCAGTTCTTCACCAAAGGTGGTTACGTACTTGAGATTGAATAGTAGTTTCATGGTTATGATAGTTATTGTTATTTATTTTCAGAAAGTAATATGAAGTGACAGCTGGTTGCCTGTACAAGCCACGGTAGTATGTCCGTGTGGGAAGAGTTTTCCCGTGACGTGATAGACCAGTTCGGTAGTGGCAATGCCAATGACGGCACCAGTGCATACATCATACCAGTGGTGACGGTCTTTGACGACTCGGTCGACAGCCACTCCTGTGGCTACGGCATATCCCCCTACAGCTATCCATGGTGACACTTGTCCGTATTCTTTTTGCAAGGCATGGGCACCGGCAAAGGCGAAGGTGCTGTGTCCCGAAGGAAAAGACTTGTTGTCACTGTGGTCAGGACGCCATTCGTGTATGCTGTGTTTCAGTCCCCAGGTGATGCCGGCTGCCACGGCATAGCTGCCCAGTACGTTGGCTCCATACTCCCAACTGTCAGCGGTCGAACTTTTGACTCCGCAGAGTTTCAGGGCTACATTGGTCACCAAAGGCAGATGTTCCAGCAAGTCGTCGGCAGTGTCGCTGTGTCGTTGCTGTGCCGTTGCCGTGAGGCAGGGCAGAAGCAGTATGAGGAGCAGTACTTTGATGGGCATGAAGCTAAAGGTATTTAATGTTTGTGTGATGCAGTTATCTGTGAGACGCACAAAGCTCCTATCAGCATGGAGACGGCTGCCACGGTCATCATGGTGCTCTGATGGTGTCCTACCATTCCCAAGATGCTTCCTCCGCAGAGGGCTGCAATAATCTGAGGCAGACAGATGGTACCGTTGAAAAGTCCCAAGTAGGCACCCATGTGACCGTAACCTTGCAGGGCATTGGTGACAAAGGTAAACGGCATGGAAAGCATGGCTGCCCATCCGCAACCTATCAGCAGGAAGGGGATGAATTGCATATACTGGTCATGGATGAGAGGGATAAGGGCAAATCCGGCAGCTCCCAACAGAAGACTGAAGGCGTATGCCAGCTTGGCATTGCGCATCTGAGCCAGGAAGACAGCCCATACCACGCTGCCCACAGCCTGCACGGCAAAGAGTATGCCTACCCAGTTGCCTGCTTCCTGAAATTCGTGTGAGGCAGGGTCTGTGGTACACCATACGGTTTCGGCAATGGCACCTGTAGAATAGTTCCACATGTAGAGGAAGGCTGCCCAGCAGAAGAATTGTACCAGTCCCACTTTCCAGAAAGTGGAGGGCGCGTTGCGCAAGAGTGATATCCAGCTTGCACTGTCCTGTTTGCCGCTGTTCTCTTGATTGCTGCCGTTATACTCATTATATTCTTTTGGATTCCATTCTTTGACCTTGGCTGTGGTATAGATAACGCAGAGAATCAGAATGATGGCTCCTGCATAGAACGACCAGATGACAGAGTCGGGAACAACGCCTTTTTCAGCCACATTCTGAATGCCTATCATGGTCAGAAAGAATGGAAAGACGAAACCGACGACACTTCCTGCATTGCAGAGAAAACTCTGTATGCTGTATGCCTTGGCTTTCTGCTCTTCGTTCACCATGTCGCCAACCAGCATCTTGAAGGGTTGCATGGCCATGTTGATGCTGGTATCTAAGAACATCAAGGCTATCAGACCTACCAGCATCGCCATGCTGACGGTCAGACCGAACGAGCCGGCGTTGGGAAGGAGGCACATCACTAAGACGGCACAGGCTGCACCCACGAACAGGTAGGGAATACGGCGACCGAAACGACACCAGGTCTTGTCGCTCAGCGTTCCTACGATAGGTTGAATCAAGATGCCCATCAGCGGAGGCAATATCCAGAAGTAGCTGAGGTCGTGAGGGTCTGCTCCCAGTGTGGCGAATATTCTGCTGATGTTGGCACTTTGCAGGGCGTAAGCTATCTGAACGCCAAAAAAGCCAAAACTAAGATTCCATAGTTTCCAGAAGGATAAATTCGGTTTTGTTTTCATTGTCAGAGTCTTTTTTATATTTTTCGTTTTTCTTATTGATAAAGGTTTGGGTTTCTGTTTTTGGATGAGCCATTCGGATTTATCTTGAATGGAGAGAGTGCAGGACTACTGTTTGGAAGTGTCGCGCGTAGTGCCCCTGACCACTAATCTTGTTTTTACGATGCGTCTTTCCACCTTCTCTTTGGGTATTCTGCCTTCCACCTTACCTATTAATATATCTGCGGCTTCCATACCCACTTGTTTCCCCCTTTGCTCAATGGTGGTCAGCATGGGGTCGCAGGCAATGGCTCGCTGTCCGTTGGTGAAACCGCAGATGGATATCTCTTGCGGCACTTGGAATCCCATCCTTTTGGCTGCATACATGATGCCGATGGCGGTGTCATCGTTGACGGCAAAGAACCCGTCGGGCCTGTTGTCCATCTTCAGCAGTTCGGGAGTGATGATTTCTGCATCCTGCCGGTTGTCACAAAAGCGGGTAAGCGTATTGTCAATAGCAATCCCGTGTTTCAACAGAGCGTCCTTATAACCATTGTAACGGTTTTTGGAGATTTCCAGTGTCATGGGAGAGCCGTAGAAAGCAATCTTCTTGCAGCCTGTTTCTATCAGATAGTTCACTGCGGTAAAAGCTCCTTGGTAGTCGTCAACCACCACGCGGCTGGCATTCACGCCGGTACAGATGCGGTCGTAGAAGACGATGGGTACCCCATTGTCCATCAAGCGTTGGAAATGTTCGTAGTGGGTCGTGTCTTTGGCTTGTGAAACGATGATGCCGCAAACCTTATTTTCATAAAACGAGCGGCAGATGTCCGCCTCCTGTTCATATTTCTCGTTGCTCTGAGCCACCATGATACGATAGCCGTGTGTCCGTGCCTCTTCCTCAACGCCTGCCAGGACGGTAGAGAAATAATAATGTGCCAATTCGGGAACGATGACACCTATCACCTTCATAGGCATCACCTTGCTGTATCGCAGAGATTCGGCGATGGCATTAGGAACAAAATGATGTTCGCGTGCGTATTGTTGTATCAATGCCCTGCGGTCGGGGCTGATACGCGGCGAGTTTCTTAATGCACGCGAGACAGTAGCTACGGATATCCCCAGAGCCCTGGCTATATCCTTCATCGTCATTTGGCTGGAAGTGTTGTTTTTAGCTGTCATTAGGTTCCTGTATTAATAGGCTTTTCGATTTTTTTGCAAAGATACCCAAAACTCATTTTCCTTGTATCTTCTTTTGAATTAAATAATGTCAATGGAAGATGCAAACGTTTGCATTTCTAAAAGTTAAGAATTATTCCTAAAAGATGAACAACCATACGGAAAGAATCCTATCTTTGCACACAGATTAGCTCTTAGTGGCTATTAACCTAAAAACATTAAACAATATTATTAACTTTAATCTATGTAATAATGAAGCAGGTAAACAGTAAAATTCCGTGTAGGATATTGGCTCTTTTGCTGGGTCTTTTCCTGACGGTAGGAGCCTTTGCGCAGCAGATTACTGTCAAAGGTCTTGTGAAGGATGCGGCAGGTGAGCCCATCATCGGTGCTACTGTACGTGTTGCCGGTTCTCAGGCAGGTACCGTTACTGATTTCGACGGTAACTTTACGGTGAAGGCAGCATCTGGTGCAACCCTCAACATTTCTTATGTAGGCTACAAGACCAAAACGGTCAAGGCCCTTCCCAGTGTCATCGTCACTCTGGAAGAAGATTCAAATGTGTTGGACAACGTGGTGGTTATCGGTTATGGTGTCGCCAAGAAGAACGACCTCACCGGTTCGGTTACAGCCATTAAGCCCGATGAGAAGAACCATGGTATGATTACTACTGCACAGGAAATGCTGCAAGGTAAAGTTGCTGGTGTGAACATCAATACTTCTAATGGTGAGCCCGGTGGCAAGGCACAGATTCGTATTCGTGGTGGCGCATCACTCACTGCTACCAACGACCCTCTTATCGTCATTGACGGTATGCCGATGGAAAACAGTATCAAGGGTATGTCCAATCCTCTTTCATTGGTTAACCCCAACGATATCGAGAGCTTCACCGTTTTGAAGGACGCTTCTGCTACTGCTATCTATGGTAGCCGCGGTTCTAATGGTGTCATCATCATTACAACCAAGAAGGGACGTCGCAATCAGGCTCCACAGATTTCATATAATGGCAATGTTTCTTTCAGTAGTGTTGCAAAGAAACTGGATGTGATGAATGCCGGCGAATACGTGAACTTCATCAAGAATTATTATGGAGAAGGTTCCAATGCATGGAATGGACTCGGATGGAGAGAGTTTAACGAAGACGGCACTCCCAATGTCGCAGCGGGTACTTATGACACCGACTGGCAGGATGAAATCTATCGTACCAGCGTAAGTCAGGACCACAATGTAAGCGTTACGGGTGGTATAGGTAATACCAGCTGGGCAATGCCTTATCGTGTCAGTGCTGGCTATACCAATCAGCAGGGTATCTTGAAGGGCTCTGATTATAAGCGCTTCACGGCTGGTGTCACAGTTAACCCATCATTGCTGAAAGATCACCTGAACATGAACATTAATGCCAAGTACTCTTATACCAAGACCCAGGCAGGTGGACAGGATGCTATCGGACAGGCAACGAAAATGGACCCCACTCGTCCTGTCAAAAGCACTGACGAGAAGTACACGAACTGGGGTGGTTACTGGCAGTGGACCAAGGCCGTTTCTGAGTATGATCCAACCTTCCCCTGGGCGATCAATGACGATGCACCCAAAAACCCCGTTGAATTGATTGAACATTACAACAATTATTCCAACGCACACGTGTTGCTCGGAAACTTTGAGGCAGACTACAAGATTCATGGTTTTGAAGACCTGCACCTGCACCTCAACCTGGCGGGTGAATATTCTCGTGGTGGCGTATATACCGACAACAGCCCTCAGTCAACCTATAGCTTCTACTACGGAAATACAGGAGAGAATACTGAAAAGAGATACAATGTGCTGGCTACTGCATATGCTCAGTATGTGAAGGACATCAACAAAGCCAACCACTTAGATATCATGGCTGGTTATGAATATGCACACATGAAATATTGGGGTGATAGCTGGGACCTCAGCTACTATCCTAAAACTTATGAAAAAGTGGATGATAATGGAGAGCCTTTGGCTGGAACCGTAAAGAGTAATACTACCAACAGATGGAGAGGTCAGACCTTCCTCGTCAGCTGGTATGGACGTATGAACTATTCTTTGCTTGACCGTTATCTCCTTACCTTTACTGCTCGTTACGATGGTTCAAGCCGCTTTGCTGACGGTCATCGTTGGGGCTTCTTCCCCTCTGCTGCTTTTGCATGGAAGATTAACGAAGAACCTTTCATGAAGAATGTAGATGCTGTCAGCGACTTGAAACTCCGTTTGGGTTGGGGTAAGACGGGTCAGCAGGATACCGGTAGAGAGTATTATACTCCCGCTTATGTGCATGGTACCAATAACCACTACACTTATCCTATCGGACCTGACAACAACGGTTTGCTCTACAGACCTCTTGTTTACAATGAAGAATTGACTTGGGAAACGACTACGACTTATAACGTTGGTATCGATTTCGGTATGTTCAACCAGCGCCTTACCTTGACGGTGGATGCTTACAAGCGTAAGACTACCGATTTGCTCTGTACACCTACTATCCCCGCAGGACAGAACTTCGACAATGCCATGATGGTCAATGCCGGAGAACTGGAGAATACAGGTATCGAGTTTGCCGTCAATGGCAAAATCATCCAGACAAAGGACTGGTTTGTTGAACTGGGTGTCAATGCCGCTTACAACAAGAATAAGATTACTGAGCTTTACGGAGGTCGCGACATGATTGAAGCTGGTATGCAGGTAGGACAGAACCAGAATGTAACCTATCATAAGGTAGGCGAACCTGCCAACTCTTTCTGGGTATACCAGCAGGTTTATGACGAAGTAGGTCGTCCTATCATGGGTTGCTACGTAGACCGTAATGCTGACGGCTTGATTGACGATAACGACCGCTATTTCTACAAGAATATTGCTGCACCTTGGACTGGTGGCTTTAACTTCAAGATTGGATATAAGAACTTCGACCTCGGTACCAACTTCCGTGCCGGCTTCGGAAACTATGTGTTCAATGATTTGGTGCAGGGAAAGATAAATACCGACGTACTCTGCAACCCCAAAGGATATTATGAGAATAGCACTCTGGATATCGTAGCCAACAAGTGGAGCTCTTACAATTATCCGCTTTCTGACTACTTCGTACAGAACGCCAGCTTCTTGAAATGTGACAACATCACTTTAGGTTACAGTTTTGAGAATCTGCTCAAGAGTGCCAGCTACAAGGGTATCTCCGGACGTATCTATGCTTCTTGTACCAACGTGTTTACCATCACTGACTACGAGGGACTGGATCCTGAGCAGCCCAGCGGACGCGAGAGTAGCGTTTATCCACGTTGCCGCACTTTCCTCTTGGGTCTGAATCTTAATTTCTAATCAACATAAAATAAGAATAAGTCATGAAAATCAATAAGATAAAAGTGATAGCACCTGCTTTGGCTATGTTGTTCTCTGCAAGCGTCACCTCTTGTATGAGTGACCTTGATGATGGTAACATCAATCCTAACGCAGAACGTAATCCCAATATCTTGGGTCTTTACACGAAGTGCTATGCCAGTTTCATCATGGAGGGTAACGACGGAACCGCCGACTTTACTATCGACGATGCCGGTAAATCTACGCTCATCCGCAATGTCTATAACTTCAATGAACTCCCTACTGACGAGGGTATCTGCTGGTGGTCAGATGGTGGTATAGCTGAGGAAATCAGTCTCAATAAGGTGTCACCCAGTAATGCAACCTTGCGTTTCCTCTATTATCGTCTGTCATCTAACATCTCTTTCTGCAACCAGTTCTTGATGGTAGCTGAAGACAAGACCATGCTTGCCGAGGTGCGCTTCATTCGTGCATACAATTATTCCCTCATGCTCGACTTCTTCGGCGATCCTTCTTTCACTGACAAGATTACAACAGACATACCCAAGCAGGCTCATGCCTATCATCCGGATTTTGATGAAACCAAGACATATACACGTGCCGAGTTGCTGAAGATGGGCCGTGAATTTATGTTTAGCTGGTTGGTTTCTGAATTGACGACAGCTGAGGCAGATATGCTTCCTGCCGAGCCAAAGACAGACGCTGATGTCAATTACGGACGCGCTGACAAGGCTGCTGCATGGATGTTGCTGAGTCGTCTCTATCTGAATGCCGGCACTTACCTTTATGGTGATGGTCAGCAGAATACTGCCGAGAACTGGCAAAAGGCTAAGGAATATGCTGAGAAAGTCATCAATTCCGGTTACGAGCTCTTCACTGAAGACAAGATGTCAGAGGCAGCCAAAAACAATGGCTATCGTCCGTACGACTTGCTTTTCATGGGCGACAATGGCTCTAATGGTGCCAGCTGTGAGGCTATTCTTCCCTTGAAACAAGACGGCGCTGTGACACAAGGTTGGGGTGGTACCCTCTTTATGGTAGCTGCTCTTTGGGATCCTTCCATGAAGACTGTTAATGATATGTCAGCAGGTACAACGGGTAACAACTGGTCTGGTATGCGTATGCGTCCTGAGTTCTTCACGCTCTTTACTGCCAAAGCAGATGATTTCTTAGGAAAGACCGCCAAGGAAATCCGCGAAATGAACATTGATGACCGTGCACTCTTCTGGGGCGCACCCGATGGTGACAAGGAACGCACCGTTTCCATTGGCGATAACTCCAAGTTCCAGCAGGGTCTGTCTACCGTAAAATGGAATAACAACTATTCCAATGGCGGTACTCCTCATGATGGATATAACATGGATACAGACTTTTTCCTTTTCCGTGTGGCTGAGGCTTACTTGAATGCAGCAGAGGCAGACATCCAACTGAATGGTGCCAATTCAGATACTGCCAAGAATTATCTTGCCAAGATACGCCAACGTGCCAACTCTCATGTAACTGCTGAAACGACACTGGCTTCGGTGCTCGATGAGCGTGGACGCGAGTTCTATACAGAAGGTCTGCGTCGTACCGACCTGATTCGCTTTAACCAGTTTGGCGGTCCTGGGGCTACTTATTCATGGAGTGGCAAAGGTGGTGCCATGCAAGGCAAGGAATACGTTGCCGGCGGACATTTTGAAGCCTTCAGAAATGTATATCCTATTCCTTCAAGCGAAATTCAGGCCAACTCAAACCTGACTCAGATTGATGGTTACAATGAGTAATACAATTATTATCAATAACAGAATCTAATAAGAACGCAATATGAAGAAAACATTATTGCTTGGCACAATGCTCGTCGGCATGGCCAGCTTATTCACAGCTTGCGAGGATGACAGAGATTCAAACCCCACGCTGATTCAGCCTCAGGAGTTTGTACTCAATACGCCCGCATATATCAATCAGACCATTGTCCTTGAGAATACGGCATCCCTGCCGCTGACATGGTCACAGCCCCAATATACGGCAGATAATGCTCCTGTAAACGTGACATACGAGATTCAGGTTTCCAATAACGGTAAGTTCGAAGTGTCTACAGCAGATGTAGAAGCAGATGAGACCGGAGAGTTGGTAGCTGATTACGAAGTGTTGCCTAATACGGTATCTGTCTGCAAATTCACTTTCACTGGTGAAGAATTGGACAAAAGTCTGTTGAGAATCAATCAGTGGGACGAGGAGTCTGTTCCTGCCGGTTCAAAGGCATTTGTCCGTATCGTTTCTTTCATTAAGGAAGGTACTGGCAAGTTGAACTCTATCGCATCTAATGTTTTGGAATTCAATGTGATTCCATATTTCATGATGTTGACAGAGGCTGAGCCTATCATGTGGTATCTGCTTGGTAACAACATTGGTAATGGTTCATGGAGTACTGATAATAAAGATATCGGTAAGTCTACCGTTCCTTTCTTCTTGATTCCTGATTATTCTTACAATAAGCAGACTGGTGCAGGTGAAATCCAGTATCTCAACTACTTCACGACCGATGGCTTCAAGATTAATCCTTCAAAACTCAATGACTGGGATCATGGATTTATGAGCAGCGGCTCTTCTAATTCAGCTATCTACAGAGATAAAAAAACTGACTTAGGTAATATATGGGTAGATCCTGCTGGATATTATCTCATTACCGTCAATACGGCAGATAATACCTGTAAAATAGAGGCTAAGGATATTCATCCTACTGTTTACGAGAAGATCTGTATTACTGGCTCATTCTCTAACTGGACTGATGTAGATATGGCAGCTGCCAACAAAACGGGTGAAAACCACGTATGGGTTTACGAACTTACAGTGAGCGCGGGAGCCGTCGAGCAGATTAAGTTCAAGATACCAAACTCTTGGGATGTAAACTGGGGCTTTGGCTCTTACGATGGCGAGGTGAATGTCTGCGGTCAAGGTAGTCAAGGTGGTAAAAACATCGGAGTTCCTGAAGGTACTTGGATTATTGTCATGAACGATATCACAGGTGACTTCAGTATTATCAAGAAACAAGAGTGATAATTTTTTAATTCAAACATGATTATGATGAAAAAATTAATATATAGTATCGCCATGGTTGCAGGTCTTACCGCCTGCAACGGCGACTATGACGACTGGAGTGCTCCACAGAACAATCCAGGCAGTGAAACTGCTGCAAAGTATGTGATACCTACTGAAAATAAATTGGGAGGCATCAACTTTGCCGAAGCACAGGATGATACCGTCCAGCTCTTTTCTGCTACTCCTGCAGGTGGCTCGGTAGAAAAGTACGATGTTACCATTACTAATGAAGAGAGAACCAAAGTACAGCAGATAGAAGCCACCGTGGATGGTAAGGTTGCTGTAGCTGATTTGGAAACAGCCGTTAAACAGGTTTATGGTATAAGACCAGTTGAAAGAACTCTTTTTTACACAATCTCTACCCTGCTTGAGGTGTCTTCTGCAGACGGTGTGGTTGTAGCAGAATGCTGCAGTGACACTCTGAATTTCAAAGCCACTCCTAATGCACCAGTTCTTTCAGAAGCTTACTATTTGGTTGGCGATATGTTAACCAAGAAAGATGCTGAAGGCAATACCATTAACGGATGGGGTGCTGAGGGTATGCAAAAGTTCAGCCATAGCGATAAGGATGTATATGATGATCCTGTATTCACTATCAAGTTTGAAACAACGGCTGCAAACCAGTATTGGCAGGTTATTCCACAACGCAATATCGACATGGACGAATTCTGGAATAAAGATAATGGCGTGCTCGGTGTTATTACTGATGGTGATGCCGCTTGGGAAGGCTCTCTTGTCACTACGAATCCTGGTGCTGGCTTAATTGTAGATCCTGGTAAGTACATCTTGACTATTGATGTTCTTGATGGTACTTATAAATTAGAGAAGCAGCCTCTCGAACTCTATTTGACAGGTAGCAAATACTCTTGGGGTGGTACATGGTTGCCCATGACACCTATATATGGATCCGATGTTGATTTCTGGACAGTCATTTATTTAGATGCAGAAGAGAAGTTCAAGTTTGCACCTCAGGCAGCTTGGCGCAATGACTTCGGTGGCGAAGCTACAATCATCGATGAAGCAAACTCTGGAGTGGTTGCTGACGGCACGGACTTGAAATGTAGTCAAGCAGGATGGTATCTCTTGCATGTCGTTAATGATGCTGAACGTAAGGTCGAAATTCTTGCCCCCAAAGTTTACCTCATTGGTGAGACAGCGGGTGAGTGGAATGTAAATGATAGTCATTTGTTTACCGTTCCTGCTACTTCCGATGGAGAATTCGTGTCACCCGAATTTGCCAAAGATGCAGCGCTTCGCATGTGTGTGTCAATTGCTGGATTTGAATGGTGGATGACTGAATTTATCATTGCCGACGGAAAGATTGACTACCGTGGAAAGGGTGGCGACCAAGCACGTGTAAACGTAACCGCAGGACAGAAAGCTTATTTGAATTTTACCAATGGAACAGGTGAGATTAAATAATCAATTTCACACATGATTATAAACAAAAAGTGCCTATAGATTTCTATGGGCACTTTTTGTTTGCATTCTTTCCTCTGCTCACAATTTCCTTTCTCACTTATATTTCCTTTCTCTTCTTCTTGCTTGTTTCAAAAAAAATGTGTAAGTTTGCAGTTGTGAAATAGCCATGACGATGAAGAAGATTTATGCATTATTCGCTTTCGTCTGTCTCTTTGGAAGTACAGACGTTTCTGCACAGAAAACAACGCGACTCTTGGGAGGCGACTTGTCCATGTTGCCCGTTTATGAGCAAGCTGGTGCTGTATATAGAGATTATCAAGGGGAGGAGATAGAACTCCTGCCTTGGTTGAAAACGCAAGACTGGAATACGGTAAGAGTGAGACTATTCGTCAATCCCGAATATGCCAACGAACAGCATAAGGATGAGGGCGTATGCCAAGACCTGCCTTTTGTGCTCTCCTTTGCCCGACAAATCAAAAAAGCAGGCATGAAGTGGATGCTCGACTTTCACTATTCCGACACCTGGGCAGACCCGGGCAAACAGTTTATTCCCCATCATTGGGAGGGCGCATCGGCAAGAGCCTTGGCTGACAGTGTCTATGTGCATACGAGAAATGCTTTGATAACTCTCCGAGAAGCAGGGGTGGCTCCCGATTACATACAGGTTGGCAATGAGATAACCAATGGCATGTTATGGCCTGCCGGCAAGATAGACCCGACGAAAGACAAGAACTGGGAGGTGCTCTCTGAAATGTTGAGGCGCGGTGTCAGTGCCTGTCGAGAAATTTGTCCTGCTGCCCGATTGATTATCCATACAGAAAAGGCAGGTAATTGCCAGCTGACCTGTTCCTATTACCAGCGTCTGGAAAAGTTTGGTGTCGATTACGACATCATCGGTCTGAGCTATTACCCTATGTGGCATAAGTCCATTCCGAATCTTAGTCATACCCTTGACAGCCTGACTGCCCTCTTTCCTCAGAAGCCGATTATGATTGTTGAGGCTGCTGCCTATTATTCTCATGAGAATGACCCGTGGGCAAAAGATCCGAATAAATATGGAGAATTCTATCCTATCTCTGTTGCTGGGCAGACGGCTTTTACCCATGAACTGGTGACCATGCTCAATCAACATCCGCAGGTTACAGGCCTGTTCTGGTGGTTTGCCGAAGAGAATGCTCATCAGAATGATGTTTGCAAAGGATGGCTCAACAGAGGACTCTTTGACAACAAAACAGGCAATGCTCTGCCCTCTCTCCATGAACTCAGGGCGTTCGTCAGGTAAATAAGCTGAGTAATACAAACGTTTGCACTGCAATTATCTTACTCTTTTGAATAGTTTTGAACAAACTGTTGTTGAAAAACGTAATTTTGCATCATAAACCAATAACAATCCTTATGATAAAACGTTTTACAACAACAGTTTGTTCTTTGTGTATAGCCTTATGTGCAATGGCACAAGGATGGCCCTCCAACTATGGAGGTGTGATGTTACAGGGCTTCTTTTGGGATTCCTTTGTCGATACCCAATGGAGCCATTTACAGTCACAGGTAGATGAAATGTCTGACTATTTCGATTTGATCTGGGTTCCTCAAAGCGGAAACTGTAACAGCTCTTATAATGTCATGGGATATACCCCTGTGTACTGGTTTGACCATAACAGCAGCTTTGGCTCGGAGAGCCAGTTGCGTTCGTTCATCCAGGCATGTCAGGAAAAAAACTTAGGGGTAATTGCTGATGTTGTCATCAATCACCGCAATTCTCTGGGAGTGGGTGGCTCATGGGTTGATTTCCCCGCTGAAACTTATCAAGGAGTAACCTATCAGCTTGGACTCGGTGACATCTGCAAGAACGATGACGGAGGTCAGACGGCTCAAAAGTATGCTGTCACTGGTGCCAATGATACTGGTGAAGATTGGAGTGGTATGCGTGACTTAGACCATACCAGCGAGAATGTCCAGAAGAATGTGATTGCCTATCTGCGCTTCCTGATGGATGATTTAGGCTACAAAGGCTTCAGATATGACATGACAAAGGGTTACGGTGCTGCCTATACGGCTCTCTATAATTCTACCGTCAAACCCGAATTTTCTGTCGGCGAGTATTGGGACGGAAATGTTACCTATCTCCAGAACTGGCTGAACGGAACGAAAATAGATGGCGCTATTCAGTCGGCTACCTTCGACTTCGCAACCCGTTACGCCATCAGAGATGCCTGCAACCAGAACAACTGGACAAAATTGTCCAATAAGGGTCTGGCTGCTTATGACAATTATAAGCGTTATGCCGTCACTTTCGTAGAAAACCACGATACCCAGTATCGTTCAGCAAATGAAACGGGAGACCCCGTCAAAAACTATATTGAAGCAGCTAATGCGTATATCCTTTCCATACCCGGAACGCCCTGCATATTCCTGAGCCATTGGAAACAGTATAAGCAGACCATCAAACAATTGGTATTGGCAAGAAAACTGATGGGTATTCATAACCAAAGTGCCGTTACACAAGTCAGCAATTCTTCTGCTTTATATGCCTGTGAAGTATCAGGTACTCATGGAAAACTGCTATTTGCTGCCGGCACAGCTACCCCCAAGGTGGCTGACAACTATATCTTGCTGATGCAGGGACTTCGCTATTACATTTATGCGGATAAAAGCGTTCATGCGGCTTGGGTGGATGTGCCCTCAGGAACGTACTCTAATCCTTTCCAAGTAACGATGACGGCTGTTACAGATGATGCCGATGCCCGTTTGGTATATACGACTGATGGTTCCGTTCCAACAGCTTCGTCTAACAGTGTCGTTTCGGGTTCTGCCATCGATGTCAATGCTTCTATGGTATTGCAGGTAGGATTGCTGAAGGGAGGAAAGGTGACTAACGTGTTGAAGCGCAACTATACCATCCAACCTTTCGAAGCCCACCAAGCAACTGTTTATCTGAAAGACCCTCAGTGGAATCAGGTCTACTTCTATGCATGGGCAAATGATGGCAAAAGTACTCAGCTGAATGGTTCATGGCCAGGTAAGACAGTCACGGCTACAACGCTGATTGGAGGACAAAAGTGGTATTACCAGTCTTTTGATGTCAATACGGAAGGCTATTCATTCAATATCATCTTTGATCAAGGTAATGGCAAAGCACAGACCGTTGACATTGGTCCTATCAGTGAAGACCGTTATTATGAGATTGCTGCTATGGTGAATGGCAAGTATACTGTAAAGGAAGTGACTGACGAAGTGACTGGTATCGATGCTGTCACCGTCGACAATGCCTATACCAATCAAACTGTCAATGTTTATTCTCTAGATGGAAAGCTACTCAGAGTGTGTCCTAAAGGCACTACGCCTTTAGATGCAATAGCTCCGTTTGCCCATGGTATATACATCATCAATGGCAAAAAGATGGTGAAATAGGACTGCCTGTAGTTGCTCCCACAGACCATATGCTCCTCAGTAACATTCGAGGAATATCCCTGATTTTGGGAAGATTTTTACATAAAGAGTCGCCCCAAACAGTCATTGGGATGTCAGCTATGTTAGGCTTCCATGATTTCTAACCTATTCAAATAATCTGATTTACTATGAATTTTCTTGAAGAAAAAATCCTCGAAGATGGTGTCATCAAGGAGGG
>CAMAHD010000045.1 GCA_945834405.1 uncultured Prevotella sp.
TACAAAATAAAAATCGCCAGATTTGTATTTTTATTGTTGAGATGCCGCCTATCTTTGCAGAAGAATATGCAAAAACAGCGAGAATCATTCACATAAATATCTATTTTGTTGGCAATCTGAAAGAAAATGATTACTTTTGCGCCTTGAACCCTATGCAGAACGAACTGTATATCAGAAAAGAAAGAATAATGAAATGTTATCAGTAGAAGGACTGAAGATAGAATTCGGAGCTAAACCTCTGTTCAGCGATGCCACTTTTGTGGTGAACGACCATGACCGTATAGCTCTCGTGGGCAAAAACGGCGCGGGCAAGTCGACCATGCTCAAGATACTCTGCGGACAGCAGAACCCGACGGCTGGCACTGTCTCTGTAGCCAATGGCGCAGAGGTGGCTTATCTGCCTCAGGTCATGAAGATACAGGATGATACCACCGTGAAGGAAGAGGCAAGAAAAGCCTTTGCGGGCATCATCAGCCTCCAGGAGCGGGTGGAAAGGCTGCAGCAGCAACTGGCCGAACGAACAGATTATGAGAGTGAGGAGTATCTGGAACTGGTACACCGTTTCAGTACCGAGCACGACCGTTATATGATGATGGGAGCCGACAGCTATGAGGCTCAGATAGAGCGTACGCTCTGTGGACTTGGCTTTTCAAGAGAAGACCTCGACCGTCCTACCAGCGAGTTCAGTGGCGGTTGGCGTATGCGTATAGAGCTTGCCAAACTGTTGCTCACGCGCCCCGATGTCCTCTTGCTCGACGAGCCCACGAACCATATTGACATCGACAGCATACAGTGGTTGGAGCGATTCCTCGCACAGTCTGCCAAGGCGGTGGTACTGGTGAGTCACGACCGCGCCTTTATCAACAATGTATGTAACCGCACGCTGGAGATATCCTGCGGCAAGGTCATTGACTATCGGGTGAAGTATGATGAGTATGTGAAGCTGCGTGAGGAAAGGCGCGAGCAGCAACTGCGAGCCTACGAGAATCAGCAAAAGGAAATAGCCGACATCAAGGATTTCATCGAGCGTTTCAGATACAAACCTACCAAGGCTGTCCAGGTGCAGAGCCGTATCAAGCAACTGGAAAAGATTGTACCCATTGAGATAGACGAAGTAGACCGCAGCAGTCTTCATCTCAAGTTCCCTCCCTGTCTTCGCAGTGGCGATTATCCTGTCATCTGCGAGGATGTGCGCAAGGATTATGGCAGTCATACCGTCTTCAGCGAGGTGAACCTGACCATCAAGCGTGGCGAGAAGGTAGCTTTCGTTGGCCGCAACGGTGAGGGAAAGTCAACCCTCGTCAAATGTATCATGGGAGAGATACCTTTTGATGGCAGACTTCAGATAGGTCACAATATACAGATAGGCTATTTTGCCCAGAACCAGGCACAGCTGCTCGACGACAGTCTGACGGTGTATGAGACCATTGACCGTGTGGCAACGGGCGATGTGCGACTGCGAATCAATGATATTCTGGGAGCTTTCATGTTTGGAGGTGAGGCATCGGAAAAGCGTGTCAAGGTGCTCAGTGGTGGCGAAAGGAGCCGCTTGGCGATGATACGTCTGCTTTTGCAGCCTGTCAACCTGCTCATTCTCGACGAGCCGACCAACCATCTTGACATGCCGTCGAAGGACGTGCTGAAGGAGGCTATCAATGCCTTCGACGGCACAGCCATCATCGTCAGTCACGACCGAGAGTTTCTGGATGGTCTTGTCAGCAAGGTGTATGAGTTCGGCAAGGGTAGGGTACGCGAGCATCTGGGAGGCATCTACGACTATCTGCGGCAGGCACAGGCAGAGGCAGAGGAAGCGCAGGCTCCCCTGACAGCCTCTCCCACGGCAGCACCCAAGACGGGAGCCTCACAGCTTACGCCCGACAGCGGACCCTCGGCAGCCCAACTGAGTTATCAGGAACGTAAGGAGCAGCAGAAGAAACGCAACCGTATAGAGAAAGCCATCAAGGACTGCGAGGCTTCCATCGCCCGTATGGAAGCACGTGTTGCAGAGCTTGACCAGCTGCTCTCTCTGGCAGAGAATGCCTCTGATATGGAACTGGTGCATGAATATACCACTATCCAGCAACAGCTCAATGACGAAATGGATAAGTGGACGCAACTGTCTGAACAGTTGGAACAAATGGCCTTTTAACTTCCCATCAAAACTTCCCATCAAAACTTCTCAAAATCAAGATATTATCGAGACGAAATCAGACATAACAGTAAATAACAATGAAAAAGTTTTTATCCATTGTTGCCCTCGCCTCTGTGGCAGTGGCAACGCCCGCACAGGAGTATAAATCGGGAATTTCTTTGGACAACCTCGACCAGCAGACTTGTCCGGCTACCGATTTCTTCCAGTTTGCTTGTGGTGGTTGGGTGAAGAGGAATCCTCTGCCTGCTGCCTACTCGCGCTATGGTGTTTTTGACAAGCTGAATGAGGATAATGCCAAACGTATCAATGGCATCCTGAACGACCTCAAGGAGCTGACCTATCCCGAAGGAACGGTAGAACGAAAGTTGAGCGACCTCTACAAGCTCGCCGTCGACTCTGCCGGCAGAGAGCGTGCAGGTATCAAGCCCATCATCGGCCGCCTGCAGCAGCTGGAAGAGGCAAACACGGTAGACGAACTCTTTGCCATTCAGTTAGAGATGGCACCTTATGGAGACAACGAGTTCTTCGGCTATTACATCGATGCTGACGAGAAGGAGGCTGCTAAGAATATCCTGAGTGTTGTCCAGGGTGGAACAACATTAAGACAGAAGGAGTATTATCTCGATACCGACGAAGCCACTACCGCCATCCGCGAGGCTTATAAGAAACATATCGTCAGGATGTTTGGCATGGTCGGTTACAACGAGTCGGCAGCTACTGCCAAGATGGAGAACGTGATAAAACTGGAAACCCTGCTTGCCAAGGCTTCCAAGTCTATGACAGAGCTGCGTGACCCCGAAGCCAACTACAACAAGTTCACGCTTGCTGATTTCGACAAGCGCTATCCCCACGTGAAGTTGGAGAAACAGCTCAATGCCGCTGGTGTCAAGAGCGAATATATCCAGCAGTTAGTTGTCGGTCAGCCTCTGTTCATGGATGCCGTCGAGCAGTTGCTCTCCACTATCACGCCTGCCGAATATCGCGACTACATGCAGTGGGGTGTCATCATGAGCAGTGCCAACTATCTGAATCAGGCTATCGTTGAAGCCAACTTCGACTTCTTCGGCAAGACGATGAAAGGCAGAAAGGAGATGTTCCCCCTGTGGAAGCGTGCCACCCAGCAGGTGGAAGGCATGATGGGTGAAGCGCTCGGCAAGATATACGTCAGCAAGTATTTCCCCGAGTCGTCCAAGGAGCGCATGAAAGTCCTCGTGAAGAATCTTCAGATTTCACTCGCCCAGCGTATCGAGGCACAGGAGTGGATGGACGAAAGTACCAAGAAGCGCGCCCTTGACAAGCTCAACAGCTTCTATGTGAAGATAGGCTATCCCGACACCTGGAAAGAGATGGCTGAACTGAGCATTGACCCTTCTAAGTCGTACTATGAGAATGTAGAGGAGTGCCGCCGCTACTGGAACCGTTTCACCATAGACAGGAAAGCCGGCAAGCCCGTAGACAAGGAAGAATGGCTCATCAGTGCCCAGACGGTCAATGCCTATTATAACCCTACCACCAACGAGATATGCTTCCCTGCCGGCATCCTGCAGCCTCCTTTCTTTGATGCTGAGGCTGACGATGCTTTCAACTATGGAGCTATCGGTGTCGTGATAGGACATGAGATGACCCACGGCTTTGATGACCAAGGTCGCCATTACGACAAGGACGGCAACCTGACAGACTGGTGGACGGCTGACGATGCCAGAAAGTTTGAGGAGCGTGCCAACGTGTGTGTTGATTTCTTCAGCAAGATTGAGGTGCTCCCCGGATTGAATGCCAATGGCAAGCTGACGTTGGGTGAGAATCTTGCCGACCATGGAGGACTGCAAGTAGCCTTCAATGCTTTCCGCAACGCCACGAAGGGAAAGAAACTGAAGAAGCTGGACGGATTTACTCCCGAGCAGCGTTTCTTCCTCTCTTATGCCGGCTTGTGGGCAGGGAACATCAACGACGAGGAGATTCGCAATCTCACCAAGAGTGACCCTCACTCCCTTTCCCGTCTGCGTGTCAATGCCACTCTTCCTCATATTGACGCTTGGTATGAGGCCTTCAATATCAAGAAGAATTCCCCGCTGTTCGTTCCTAAGGCTGAACGAGTAAACCTCTGGTAATATAGGAATGTGTCTTTTTTTAAATAAGGTTGACTCAAAAAGTCAACCTTATTTAAAAAAAGACACCTATTGTTTGTCCTTGTTTCTTCCAAAGAAGTATTGACCTCGCTTGATGGTTCGTTTGCCATAGTTGATGGCATGGCGAGGACAGTGGTGGTAACAGGCGAGACAGTTGGTGCAACGACCTTGGTGAGAGAACTGAGGCAACAGCCCTTTGCCACCCAAGACGTTATGGGTAGGACATACCTCCATGCAACGACCACAGCGAACACAGCGTGAGGCATCAACGGTAAACGGCTTGTCCGTTATCATCCAACGATTGAAGAAAGCCCCTATGACGTATGAATAGAGCCGCGGAGCCGGTCCTTTGTTCAAGCGGAAATGCCCCTCTTCGCGATGGATAATCTCTTCCTTGATTTTCGTCAGGCTCTCTCTCGCTGCGCTTATCTTTGCTTGCTCTTTGGCGATGGTGTCTGTATACATGAAAGGGAGGCACACGTAGGTTTCGGGCATGATGAGCGAATAGGCACTGTGCAGCACCAGTCCTTTGGCTTTCAGACAGCGCTTGAAGATGGTCATTGCTTCGCCCGTTTCATCTCCGCAGGTACAGAGTGCAAAGCAAAAGTGACCCTCACTGTTGCGAAGGTCAAGACGACGGATGAATGACCTGACAATGGCTGGCGGCTGCCAACCATGTACGGGAAAGCAGAAGCCGATGCGCTCTCCTTCGTGCAGGGTGAAGGAGGCATGAGGAGTGTTTGCAAGGTCTGTCAGTGGTTCGCCTGTCGCTTCTGCTAACTGTGATGCAGCCCAATAGGTGTTGCCTGTACCTGAGAAATAGAATATCATGATGGTCTTTATGAAAAGCTGTGAGTTATATTGTTATCAGTAGTGAGTCATAAATGAATTGGGAGAACTTGCGTCCTCCCAATCCATTTCTGTTACTTGCCAGTGGTCAAAATGACTGCCAATCCTAAAAGAATGGCAATGACAACCAGTGCAATGAATGTGATTTTCTTCAGTCTCTTTCTTCTTTCAATCGCATTTAGACTCTTTTGTTTAAAAATCGCCGAATCATCTTCCCTGTGGTGATGATGGTGGTGATGTGATTTTTCCTTTGTGTTCTTTTCCATTGTTCTTCTTGTTATTGTTGTTTGAAAAAGTTGGAATGTCGTTTCCTTCTAATCTATCTATATCTTGTCTTTTGTCATCTATGGTCAGTCTTTAATCCATTATCAAATGCCTGTTATCATGAGCCTTTTGTCATTTGCTTTCTGTCATTTCCACTAACTTCACTGGGCTGTTCAGTCCGCTCGGCACTGGATTCCAGTCGGTGTAGGGTTTCTTTTTGTAATCAAGACTGACGATGTTCGTATCTTTGAATTTTCTCCAGTTAACGCCTTGACGGTCTAAGTCGGCAATGCGGTTGGCTGGAAGATTGGTCACTTCTATACGTATGGTGTTGTTGCCGGCACGGAAGGTCTGCTTGCAATCCAGCACAAAGGGTACGGACCATGCACAGCCAACATATTCGTCATTCACGTATACGCGGGCACTCTCACGAACATCTCCCAAGTTGATGGCCCAGCTCTTGGTTGCTTCCTTGGCTGTCATCTGTACAGTGGTAGTATAGACACCCGTTCCCATGAGCACCTGCAGGTTCTTGTCCGACAGCTTTTCCCATGTGGTGAGAGAGTCTAAGGCGAAGTGGTCTTCGATGGCAGGAGTAGATTCGATGAAGCTCAGTTGCCATTTTCCGTCGAGCACCTTTTCCTGTCCGTCTGCCACTTTGCGCAAGCCGTAGTTGTTGGCTTGAACATCACGGTAGGTCTGGAGTATCATGGATTCTCCGCTGCGCAGGTTCACCCGAATACCCTCGGCATTGCAGTCGGCCTTGTAGATTTCGCCATTGAGAGGATTGAACCAATAGGCATCCCGATAGCTGACAGTCAGTGGGAAACGGCTGTCTACGTCCTGGGCAGACAAGTTGGCAATGAAGTAGTGGTGACCGGTGGCATTCGAGCGGCGTATGGCTCTCAGTCCGTGTCCCAGACGCATGGTTTCGGCTTGTGCAGCACGTTTCATGTCGCTGGCATTAGTGCCATAAATGATGGTTGCCCCCTGTTTCTTCAGTTCGTCAATATGATTCTTGGTGGCGGTGGTCATCTTGCCGCTTCCGGGAATGATGAGGGCATGATAACGGGTGCCTGCCGCTGTCTGCAGCATACCGTTGGCATAGGTGCATCCCAAGAGATATTTCTCGCTGATATAGTCGCAGTCATATCCTGCGCGGTCGATGTCAAGAATGCTGCGGATGAAGTCGGGAGCTTTCTTTGCCATGGAATGGATGTCGAACTGAAGCAGGAGAGAGCCCTCGCCCTTTCCGTGACGTGCCGACCACATGTCGCGAACAGGCAGCAGCACCAGGAAGTCATTGTCGGGCTGCCCCATCTGCAGGAAACTCTGGCAACGCTCGATGTATTTCATCAGCGAGGGTGCGTCACGCCATATACTGTTGGTGGGACTCATGTCGATGGATGCGTAGAACTTCCATCCCGGCCATGCCTCGTTCTTGGGTGAATAGGTGGTGCCGTGGAAATACATGTTGTTGACGCCACAGGTGAACATGAGGTCGATGTCGGGCTTGCATTGAGACAGGGAGGTGCGGAAGTGTTCCGTCAGCCACGTAAAGGTTTCGCTGCTGGTCAGCTTTTTGCCGTTGATATGAGCGGCTGATGAAGCGTATTTCAGCATGGAAACGTCACTGTCGTTTTTGCGGGTGAAGCCGGGGTCTTGGCGCAGCCCCCTGATGCCAAATTCCGACAGTCCGAAACCTTCTATTTCCGGAATGTCCACGGCGGAATAGATGTCAATCAGATTGGCGGGCGACCCATGTGCCTGGTTGCGGGTGAGCGAGCCGTGGCTGTGCGCCCATGCTGTCCATTGTTCGGTGAAGTTTTCAAGGAGCAGTTCGCCCAGAGTCTCGCGGTAGTCTGAGAGCACCTGATTGTCCTTGTCTTCTTTTTCTCCCAGTAATTCCAGCAGGTGGTCTTCCAGTTTGTAGCCTCTTCTCTTCTCGAATTCTTCCAGAAGGGTAGGGGTCCAGTTGGCTTTGTAAACCTCGTAAGAGTCGTTGAAGAAGCTATGAGGATAGGCAGTTCCCGTCTGGGCGAATGCTTTATCGAAACGTTCGAGATAACGTGCCACAGCACCCCTGTCGAAGTGGTCTAACACATATCCCTCGCCTCCGGGAGCTGCACGTTTCACCTTCTGTCTGGTGCGTGAACAGTAGAGGGCGATGATGCGATAGCTGGCTTTCTTGTTGCTTTTTTTCCAAAGGGTCACCCCTTCGGTGGTCATGGCGGTGAGGTCGGTGGCATGGCCTTCGCTGTCGTAAGCCATCACGCGACTCAGTTTGGCAAAGGGGCGTTCCTTTTCGTCCTTCAACTGGATATTCACTCCCTTGCGCAGCAGGGTACCCGTCACGGTCGTGTCTGTGCATGCCAACTTGGCGGCAGCGTCGTCGATGCTCACTTCGGGACCGCCGAAGGGCCAGCCCGTACCGTTGTTCATGTCTATCAGGAGTCCGTTCTTCTTTCCTTCCGTCTGGGTGAAAGAAAGGGCATCCATCCATGGTGCGGAGAGATAGCTGAGTTCGTTCTTCTCATTGTTCTGGACACCGTAGATGGGGGTCACTTCCAGTGCGCCTAATCCTGCCTTGGCGTATTGTTCCAGATTCCACTGCAGGTCGGTTTTGGTTACGGCAGAGCCCATCCACCACCACCTTGCAGCTGGTTTGCTTTCTTGGGTCACTGTGGGCCAGTTTTGTGCCTGACCGTCAGCGGAACCGATGCATAGAAGGGCTCCGAGAAGTATCTTTGCTGTTTTCATGATTGTTCAGTTGTTGTTGATTAATTGCCGTCGGGTTTAACGAGGTCTGCCGTCTTGGCAGGAGCCCATCTGAAGGTGTCGGGATTGTCCGGTTCGGCGGCATTGAAGCCGTTGAATTCTTCACGGATGTATTGTGTCAGAGGCAGGTTCAGGTCTTTGATACCCTGTACCACCATCTTGGCTATCTCGTATGCACCGTAGGGGTTGAAATGGGTGTTGTCTGCCAGCGGCTTCGGCTGGTTAGGGAAGGTGTTGGCAGGATAGTGAACCAGCGACTTTTTGCTTCCTTCATTGCCGAGGGTTTCAAAGAACACCTTGGTCAGTCCGTTCAGGTCGATGATGTCTACCTTCTCGCGTTCAGCCACTGCTTTCATGGCAGCAGGGAAATCGCGGTGGGTATCAATGATATGTTTGCCGTCTTCAGAGAAATTGCGGCGTTGGGTAGGCGTACAGAAGATGATGGTTGCGCCTTTGGAGCGTATTTTGTCCACAAATATCTTCAGGTTTCGGCTGTAATGATACCAGGCACCTGTGCCGGGACCTTTCTCCTTCTCGTCATTATGTGCAAATTCACAGAAGACGAAGTCGCCGGCTTTCAGGGTGCTCACGATTTGTTCCAGTCTGTTCTGTGCGATGAAGGTGCCAGCCGTGAGTCCGCTCTCCGCATGGTTAGCCACAGCCACTTGTCCGTTGAACCAGCGTGGAATCATCTGTCCCCAGCTTGCCCAGGGCTCAGCCCCCTGGTCGGTGACGGTAGAGTTTCCGCAGAGGTAGATGGTAGGACAGCTGTCGTCACGTTCGATGTGTATGCTTTCTACGGCAGGAGCCTCGCCGTTGAACTCGAGGGTCAGTTTTTCATCCCAGGTGAGGGAACCCTTTTCGCGTGGCTTCAGCTTGACGCTCATGTCGTCGGATATTTTCGGTGTTCGTTTGTTGACGACGAACTCGTATGTCATTGTCTTGCCTTTCTTGGTCTCCACATTCTCGGCGAGCAGACGTCTTGATTCGGCTCTGACGGTGGTGACGGCAGCACGTTTGCGCGAACCCAGCACCACTCTCACCTTGTAGTTGCCGTCGGGCACTTTGACAGAAAAATAAAAGGGAGACGTGCTCTTCTTGTCGGGAGCGGGCAGAAGGTCGTAGCCAAAACCGCCCTCCACGGTATACGTGGGTTGGGACTTGGTCATGTCAAAATCGAACACTTGGGCAGATGCCAGACCGGGCATCAGGGCAAAAGCTGCCAACAGGATTTGTGTTTTCATTATAGCGTAGTTTTGAGTAGATGGTTTGTCTTTTCATGATTTACAACGACTCGTCCTCCGGTCGGGGAGGCAGGAGCCGTTGTTTGGGGAGATGTTTTTTCTTTCTGAGGTAAGCCTCTTTCTTCCGTTCGTATTCCTCCCGATGTTTTTCCAGATAATTGTCTGCCATCAGTCTTTGGTCAGTTTGTTGTAGATGATACTGATGGTTATCGGGTTTCTCGGATTGGCAGAGCCTCCTACCAGTCGTGTGCTCTTGAGAGACATTTCATTGGCTATGTTGGTGATGGAGGACGATGCGGTAGAGGTAGATGTGGTTACTGCCACGGGCACAAGAACCACCTTGTTCCAGTCCGTTCCTCCATTGCCGCTTTTCCAGATGTTATACATTGTAGTAATCATGCCGGAGATATTGTTGAAGGCGTATGTATTGTCCGATGCGTTGTAGGTGGCGAGATAGGAGCTCTTGTTATCGTTCAGGTTCTTGTTGTCAAAGAAAGTATAGAGGCTGTCCTTGGGAATCATGAGTATGTAGGAGGGCTGCGAGAAGGCCTGTTCCTCCTGGGTGTTGATGCGCTGGAAGATGATGCGTGCCGAACTGAGGCTGTCGTTCTCGTGTCCCAGCTTGATTTGCTCGACGGGCAGTTCCACTTCGGTAAAGATACCTGCCGGTGCCTTCAGATAGGTGCAGGTATTGTCGGCTGCCAGTTGTTCTATCACCTGCTTGTCATTGCTTATTTGTGTGGTTTGCATCACTTCCTCAGTGCCTGACAGGTAGGCGACACCGTTGTATACCGAGTCCTCACTCTCGTAACGATAGTAGGTATAGAGTTCGGTGACAAACACTTCGGACATGACGCCCAGTCCGTCGGTGGTCTTGAAGAAGAAGCCTGGACATACACGGTGGGCAAAGTTATACGAGTTGCGGTAGTTGGCAGCATCTTCGTAATATTTGCGCATCAGATATGTTCCGTAGTTGTTGTATTCCTTTCCGTCTCTGTCGATGTACTTGTTGTTGAGGGGAATGGATATAGACTGCAGGTTGGTCTTGTCGACCACCAGCCCTCGCAGGCTGTCACTGAGATTGAGGTCGAGTGGGGTATAAACCTTGTTGAGTTTTATCTCCTTGCCGTCGTTGCGCAGCAGTCCGGCTTTCTCCACGTCGTAGTTGGTATAATAGCTCACCCCCTCCTGTACGGGTGTTGCCATCTCGTATGCGGTGAGGCGCATGGGATTGAGGGAGTCGCCGACGGAAGAGTTGAGGAAGATACGCAGTACGCAGGAGTCAGCCACCACCTTTCCTTCTGCATCCACGCTGCGGATGCTGTCCTCTTCGGGATAGAGCGAAGTGACGTTGAAATCCTCCAATACGGCAAATTGTGTGCTGTAGTTGGCGGTGACATAGCTCTGCGTTTCGGGGTCCATGATGTGTCCCAGGTAGCTGTACATGCTTCTGGAAAGGACTGAGTCGACCGTTATCGACCTTGTTTTCACCTCAAAGGTATCGGTGAGCAGGGTAAACTGGTCCACCTGATTGGTAAGACTGCTTCCTACCGTTTCCGTCGTATCGTCACAACTGGTGGCGCAGAACAGGGTAAGAACGGCAGCAGCCAAGGTGGCTATTCTGTTTGTTTTCATTGTTCAGCTTGTTCGTCTATGATGTTATCCTCAGATACTTTTTCTGTTGAAAGATGTCTGGCGTGCCTTCGTGCGTCATTCGCCGCATACCGTGTCGTAGAAGCTGCGATAGGCATCGGCGAAGTCCTCTCCGGGGTAGTCCAGCAGGGGGGTGCCAGCCGTCTTGGCATGTTCCAGCAGGGTTTCGTTGACTTCGGCGTCTGCGGCGATGATGCCGTCAGAGTAGTCGATAGCCATCTTTCCGAGTTCAATGAAGTCGAACTCGTTCTTATATTTTCCCAGCAGTTCCAGCGTGGCATCGCGATAGGCTACGCAGTTCTTGAAGTTTTCACCAAAGTCTTTCTTGAGGCTTTTGGTGAAGAGAGATGTAACCACCTTGGTATTACAGAACGAGGGTTCGTCCTTGTAGGCTGTCTTTACGTAGAGGGGCACTACGCCGCTCATCCAGCCTTGACAGTGGATGATGTCGGGAGTCCAGCGCAGCTTCTTGACCGTTTCCAGCACGCCACGCGCAAAGAAGATGGCACGTTCGCCGTTGTCGGGATAGTCCTCGCCCAATTCGTCTGAGCCCATCTGACGCTTGATGAAATACTCGTCATTGTCGATGAAGTAAACCTGGACGCGTGCCGACTGAATGGATGCCACCTTGATGATAAGAGGGTGGTCAGTCTCGTCGATGATGAGGTTCATTCCCGAAAGACGGATGACCTCATGCAGCTGTCCGCGGCGTTCGTTGATATTTCCCCATTTGGGCATGAATGTGCGTATTTCGTGTCCACGTTCCTGCATGGCCTGTGGCAGCTTCCTGCCCATGATGGATAATGCACTGTCAGGAACATAAGGAGATATTTCCTGGTTGATGAAAAGTATTTTCTTTGTCATGCTCTATTTTGATGGTTATAATCTTCTGCAAAGATACGATTTTTTTTTGACCTGTTGGCAAAAATGAAACCTATTTTACAAAAATACCAAGGAATTTGGCATATTTTCACTATAAACTTTCACGTTTTTGATAAAAAAGTTGTTATTTTGCACCCCGAAATCTATAGCAACGTAAAATCGTTTGTATCGAAATGAAAGTTTTTCATAAGATTGTTGACCTGCAGAATGCGCTTTTTGCAGACCGCAAGGAAGGTAAGGTAATTGGATTGGTGCCCACCATGGGTGCCTTGCATCAGGGACATGCTTCACTGGTGAAAACAAGCGTGAAGGAGAACGACATCACCGTCGTTTCCGTATTTGTCAACCCAACACAGTTTAACGACAAGAATGACCTGAAGTCATATCCCAGGGATTTGGATGCCGACTGCCGGCTGCTGGAGGAATGCCAAGCCGACTATGTCTTCGCTCCCGAGGTTGAGGAGATGTATCCTACTCCCGATAACCGTCATTTTGAATTTCCCCCCGTGTCCACCGTCATGGAAGGTGCCCACCGCCCCGGCCATTTCAATGGCGTATGCCAGGTGGTCAGTCGCCTCTTCTATATCGTGCGACCCGACAGAGCCTACTTCGGCGAGAAGGACTGGCAGCAGATTGCCGTGGTCAAGGCGATGGTAAGACAGCTGCAGCTGAAGGTGAAGATTGTGGAATGTCCCATCGTCAGAGACGATGATGGACTGGCACGCTCCAGCCGCAATACGCTTCTCGCACCCGACGAGCGCGCCATTGCTCCCAAGATTTACGAGGCGCTAAAAGCCAGTCTTGATTATGCCAAGACCCATTCCGTGCAGCAGACGCACGACTTTGTGGTTGACAGCATCAATGCCGTGGACGGACTTGACGTGGAGTATTTTGCCATTGTCGACGGCAATACCCTGCAGAATGTCGACTCGTGGGACACCCCATACGTCGTTGGATGTATCACCGTCTATTGCGGCAAGACGCCTATCCGACTCATCGACCATATCAAATACCAGGAAAAGGAGGCTTGACAGTTATGATGATAGAAGTATTGAAGTCGAAGTTGCATTGTGTCACGGTGACGGAAGCCAACTTGAACTACATGGGCAGTATTACCATTGACGAGGATTTGATGGATGCTGCGGGCTTGATAGCAGGCGAAAAAGTCCAGATTGTCGACAACAATAATGGTGAACGCTTTGAAACCTATATTATAAAAGGTGAAAGGGGTTCGGGCTGTATCTGTCTGAACGGGGCTGCTGCCCGTAAAGTCCAGGTAGGTGATGTCTGCATCATCATTGCCTATGCCCTGATGGATTTTGAGGAAGCAAAAGTCTTCCAACCCAAAATCGTCTTTCCACAGGAAGGCAACAGACTCTGAGCTATTCTTTGACCATCACTCAGAAAGGGTAAAGCTTGGAGATTAGAGATGAAGGCTTAGAGGTTAAGGGTTAAAAAGGAAAAAAGGTGAAAAGGTAAAAAGTGAAGGAGTTAATGTGTTAATATGTTAATGCGTTAATTCCTTTTCTTTTATCTCTGTCTCTTACGTCTCTCCTCTCTCCTCTCTCATTATTTTAACCCTTAACCTTCTATTACTTCGCCGTTATTTCAGCGAGTCCTGATACCAGTGGAACAATCGCTCCACTCCTTCTTCTATCTCCACTTGATGGGTCCATCCCAGCGAATGGAGCTTGTCTACGTTTATCAGCTTGCGTGGCGTGCCGTCGGGTTTGCTGGCATCAAACTCAATGGTACCGGTGAAACCGACGGCTTGGGCTACCAGTTCGCTGAGCGCACGGATAGTCAGTTCCTTGCCCGTACCTACATTGATGTGGCAGTTGCGTATCTCTCCCAGCGAGGGAATGGCACCGCCTCGTCCTTCGCTGTTGTTGCGGTCGACGCTGCCCTTGGTTGAAGCCCCATAGAAGACGGAGGAGTATTTCTCGATGCCAATGATATCCTTGAAGTCGACGTTCAGCAAGACGTGAACGCTGGCATCCGCCATGTCTTCGCTCCAGAGGAATTCGCGCAGCGGACTGCCCGTTCCCCACAGCACCACCTTGTTGTCGTAGATACCGTAGAACTCCAGAGCCTTCAGTATTCTTTCGCGTGGACTGTTGCCGTCAACATTCCCCTCGCCAATCAGTGTCTTGAGCTTCTCGTCGGGGTTGATGGGGCGTTTGTTCATGTCGGTCTCAATCTCTTTCCATGCCTGTTCGTGAATCAGTTTTGCCAGGTAGATTTTTCTCATCATGGCTGGCATCACATGGCTGTTTTCAAGATGGAAGTTGTCGTTCGGACCATACAGGTTGGTAGGCATCACGGCGATATAGTTGGTGCCATACTGCAGGTTGTAGCTCTCGCACATCTTCAGTCCGGCAATCTTGGCGATGGCATACTCCTCGTTGGTGTATTCTAAGGGTGAGGTGAGCAAGGCGTCCTCAGCCATGGGTTGGGGAGCGTTCTTGGGATAGATGCAGGTGGAACCGAGGAAAAGCAGTTTCTTCACGCCGTGTGAATAGGCATTGCTGATGACGTTGCACTGCATCTTCATGTTCTGCATGATGAAGTCGGCGCGATAGAGCGAGTTGGCCATGATGCCCCCCACGAAGGCGGCAGCCAGCACCACGGCATCGGGACGCTCCTCGTCAAAGAATTTCTCCACTGCATACTGGTCGGTCAGGTCCAGTTCCTGATGTGATCGTCCCACCAGCTGGTGGTAGCCTCTTTGCTTCAGATTGTTCCAGATAGCAGAACCCACGAGTCCGCGGTGTCCTGCTATGTATATCTTGGAGTTTTTGTCAAGCATTGTTGTCTTAATATCCTCTGTTACTTAACGATACCCTTTTCCAAATATTCGGCGAGGTTGGTTCTTACCTGGTCGGATGCGCGCTCCACAGCCACCTTGGCCATGTCGCTCTCGACCATGATGCGCACCAAGTCCTCAAAGCTGGTCTTGGCTGGATTCCATCCCAGTTCGTTCTTGGCTTTGGTGGGGTCTCCCCAAAGGTTCACCACGTCGGTGGGACGATAGAAGTCGGGCGATACCTCTACCAGCACTTTGCCGGTCTTCTTGTCTATACCCTTCTCGTTTTCGCCCTCTCCCTTGAACTCCAGTTCGATGCCGGCATACTTGAAGGCGAGATAGCAGAACTCGCGAACAGAGTGCTGTTCACCCGTTGCAATCACGAAGTCTTCCGGCTTCTTGTTCTGCAGAATCAGCCACATACACTCCACGTAGTCCTTGGCATATCCCCAGTCGCGCAGTGACGAGAGGTTGCCGAGATAGAGCTTGTCCTGCTTGCCTTGTGCGATGCGTGCAGCCGCCAGTGTAATCTTTCTGGTGACGAACGTCTCGCCGCGGCGTTCACTTTCGTGGTTGAACAGGATTCCCGAACAGCAGAACATGTTGTACGCCTCGCGGTATTCCTTCACGATCCAGAAGCCATACAGCTTGGCAACGGCGTAGGGAGAGTAGGGGTGGAAGGGAGTCTTCTCGTTCTGTGGCACCTCCTCCACCTTGCCGTACAACTCTGAGGTTGAAGCCTGGTAGATACGGCAGCTGTCAGCCAGTCCCAGCTGTCTGACGGCCTCCAGCACTCGGAGCACGCCTGTGGCATCAACGTCGGCTGTAAATTCGGGCGAGTCGAAGCTGACCTGTACGTGGCTCTGTGCAGCCAGATTGTAAATCTCGGTGGGGCGCACCTTGCCTACGACTCCCAAGATACTCATGGAGTCACCCAGGTCGGCATAGTGCAAGTGAAAATGGGGCTTTCCCTCCAGATGGGCAATGCGCTCGCGGAAGTCTACCGACGAGCGGCGAATGGTGCCATGGACCTCATAACCTTTTTCCAATAAAAACTCGGCCAAGTATGAACCATCCTGACCTGTAATACCTGTAATTAGAGCAACTTTGTTCATGTTTTATAATGAATATTCCTTATGAAATGAAATCTGAGTTATGAATGAGTATGAAAATGTATGAATGGTAACATGTGTGAATACGTCTGCCTATTTCTCACCGATGAACTGCTTGATACGCTGTTCTTCCGACAGTTTGCATATCAGCAGGGTGTCGTTGTTTTCGGCAACGATATATCCCTCCAGTCCCTGGATGACAACCTTCTTCTCTTGCATGGTATGAACCATACAGTCTTTCGACTCATACATGTTGATGTCGTGACCGATACAGCTGTTGCCGTAGAGGTCTTTCTTGGTTTGTGTCAGCAACGACCCCCATGTTCCCAGGTCGCTCCATCCGAAGTCTCCGGGACAGACGAAAATCTCTTCTGCCTTTTCCATGATGGCATAGTCGACGGAGATGCTCTCACATCCGGGGAACACCCTGTCTATCTCCTTTTGCTCCTGTTCCGTTCCGTAGATGGGCAGCAGCGACTCGAAGGTCTGCGAGATAGCGGGTTCGTAAACGCGGAAGGCGTTGACGATGGTGCTTACATTCCACACAAAGATGCCTGCATTCCAGAAGTAGTTGTTCTTCTTGATATACTGTTCGGCAGTCTTGGCGTCGGGTTTCTCGCGGAAGGAGTCGACGCGGAAAATCTCCTTGTTGCGGAGCGAACTGGTAGAGAGGTCGGCTTGGATATATCCGTAGCCCGTTTCGGGGCGTGTAGGCTTGATGCCCAGTGTGACGATGGCATCCGTTTCGGAGGTGAATCCCAGGCAGTTCTTGATGATGCGCTGGAACTCTGCTATGTTCATGACCACGTGGTCGCTGGGCGTGACGACGATGTTTGCCTTGGGGTCTTTCGACTTGATTTTCCAGCTGACGTATGCGATGCAGGGTGCGGTGTTGCGTCGGCAGGGTTCGCAGAGGATATTTCCGGCTGGAATGTCGGGCAGCTGTTCTTTGACGATGTCTACATAGTTTTTGTTGGTGACAATCCACGTGTTGTTGATGTCGCAGATGCCATTGAAACGTTCTACCGTCATCTGCAGCAGTGTTTTGCCGGTACCCAGAACGTCGATAAACTGTTTGGGACATTCGGCAGTGCTCATGGGCCAGAATCTGCTGCCCACTCCTCCTGCCATGATGACGAGGTGGTTGTTGGTTTTTTTAGCCATAGTTGTTGAAAGATAATAAGTTATGGTTGTTGATTCGTATTTGGCTTGTTCTTTTTCTTCTCTATCGCATGTTTGATGACAAAGAAGAGAATCGCCATCAGTATGGCGGCAATGAGGAACAGTTTGATATATTCCGAGTATTCCTCGATTTTGTCATTGAGCTGTTCTTCGGGAACGATGGCGTGCAGATACCATCCCATGGCTGCCAGTATGCAGTTCCAGCATCCGGCTCCGATGGTGGTGTAGAAGAGGAATTTCCAGTAGGGCATCTTGGCCAGACCAGCCGGAATGGAAATGAGGTGTCGGATGCCGGGGAGCAGTCGTCCCGTGAGTGTAGCCACGACGCCGTGGTCGTAGAAGTATTTTTCGCTGTGTTCCACCTTCTGCTGGTTGAGCAGGCACATCTTCCCCCACTTGCTGTTGGCAAAACGGTATATCAGGGGGCGTCCGAAGAAGTAGGCTACGACGTAGTTGATGCTCGCACCGAGGTCGGCACCGATGGTAGCAAAGAGGATGACGAGAAAGATGTCCACATTGCCGGCAGCGGCGTGATAGGCGGCAGGAGCCACCACCAGTTCGGAAGGCACGGGAATGACGGTACTTTCCAGCAACATGAGGAACAGGATTGTTCCGTAGTTCAGATTAGACAGGAGTGATGAGATGATGTTCACGTTTTGTTGTTTCCTTTGATGTTGTTAGACATGAGAGTAAAATATTCACATACAGGAGTGCCGTCGGGGAAGAACGCCTGCAGGTAAGTTTCTGCCTCTTGCGGTTCTTTCCGGGTTGCCTGCTGCAGATAAGTCATCATTTCTTCATGGCGTTTCGTTTGCCAGCAGCAGGCCGCCATGATGCTGTACAGCCCCGGCAGCTTGTCCATGTCGAAGATGTCTTTGACCAGGTGAATGGCTTGGTAGCAAAGCTCATATTCGTTTTCTTTATAATAGGTGGCGATGACGTTTCTTGCGGTCATGGGCTGTGTTTCCCCATCGAGCAATGACTTTCTGAAGTACATGTCGGCTTCGGCTTTTTCGCCCCTTATCAGCAGCAGGAATCCCTTGAGGATGTTTATCATGGGGAAGTGTCCGCTCATTCTCTCCGCCGTATCGATGCTTTCGAAGGAGAGGTCGTAGAGTTTCAGGTCGTGATAGACGAAAGCCAGCTGCGTGTGTGCCCTCATGAGGATGTCCGACGGAACGTCTTTCATCTGCAGCAGTTTCTTGATGACGGTCAGCGTCATGGAAGGGTTGTTGCAGCAGTACAGGCAGTAGGCGTAGTTGACCAGCAGTTCGGCGTTCCGTTCGCCTTTCAGATAGAGCTTTTCGTACAGCTTGCATGCAGCCTCGTTGTTGTCCTGCTGAAAGAGGCAGTTGGCTTTCATGAAGAGGCTGTCGTTGTCGTTGGGGTTGATGGCGAGGCAGAAATCGTAGCAGTTGACCGCCTCCTCGTAGTTGGACAGCATGCAATGTGCATTGGCGAGTGCCTGCCAGTAGAAGCGTGAGTAGGGTGCGGAGTCGATGAGTCTTTCGTACAGTTTGGCAGCCTCCTCGTACTGTCCCAGTCCGAAGACGATGGCGGCGAGCGTCTCTACGTATGCGTCCGAGGCGGTGTCGTCTGCTTTGTCGAGCCATTGGCTGGCCATCTTGAAGTAGCCGTAGTCGCAGTAGATGCCGCTAATCTCGATGTAGATGTCGTTCTTGTCCTCCTCTTCCTCATGTTGTTGACAATAGTCTTGAAACAGGATGTTGGCTTCGTCCGTCTTTCCTTTGGCCACGTAGATTTCGGCTCTGAGAAACTGGTATTCGCTGTCGCTTTTGTCCTCAATCTGCCGGGCGTAGCCGATGGCTTTGTGGATATTGTTTTCCATGAGAGCCTCTCGTGTGAGGAAGGACAGTGGCATCATGGAGCCAGGGTGAATCCTGGCACCGTATTCAGCTGCCTCGTGCGCCTCGTGGAATCGACCTTGTGTGCGGTAATAGTCAGCAATGTCAGTCAGATCCTCAGAGTCCAGGAACAAGGGTTTCCCCTCGTTTCTGGCACTCTCGTAGAAGGCGAGCAGATTTTTGAAATCCTTGCTGTCAAAATACTGATTGTCTGCTTCTGTCATTCTTGGCTTATTTGTTCATTTTTGCCCAGGTATCCTTCAGTCCGACGGTTCTGTTGAACACAAGGTGTTCGGGGGTTGAGTCGGTGTCTACGTTGTAGT
>CAMAHD010000046.1 GCA_945834405.1 uncultured Prevotella sp.
TGGGAACCTGCTCTTCCCGAGACTGTTCCTGCTGAGAACGTAACCTATACTGCCAAGTGGCAGATTAACCACTATACCATCACCTTCGATACCAATGGTGGTGTAGCTATGGATCCCGTTAAGTTTGACTACAATGCAAAAGTGACAGTAGCCGAACCTGTTCGAGAGGGTTACACCTTCACAGGTTGGGATCCCGCTCTGCCTGAGACCATGCCTGCTGAGAATCTGGAAACCAAGGCCACCTGGACTATCAACTCCTATAAGGTTACCTTCGTCAGCGAGGGTAAGACCGTCAAGGAGCAGACACTCGAGTATGGAACACAGGTAGATCTGACCTTTAGACCTGCTGAAAGAGAAGACTATCGCTTCGTAGGATGGGATGCTTCCGAACTCAACGACGGTAAGGTTCCTGCCAAGGATGTGACCATCACAGCCCAGTGGAAACGTAACGAATGCACCATCACCTTCGACAGCAATGGCGGTTCAAAGGTTGACTCGCAGACACTCGACTGTGGTCTTGAGATCACTGTTCCCGAGAATCCTACACGTGAGGGCTACACCTTCATCGGTTGGGAACCCGCTATTCCCGAGATAATGCCAGAGGAAGATATCACTGTTGTTGCCCAGTGGCAGGTGAACCAGTATACCATTACTTTCAACAGCAATGGCGGTTCTGAGGTGGAGGCTATGAGCGTTGATTATGGTTCGGCCATCAATGCACCTGAGGCTACACGTGAGGGATATACCTTCGCCGGATGGGATCCCGAACTGCCTTCGACGATGCCTGCTTACGATATCGAGGTCAGCGCTCAGTGGACGATCAACCAGTATACCATTACCTTCATCGTTGACGGAAAGGTTGTAAAGACAACCACACAGGATTATGCAACAGAAATCGTAGCTCCTGCTAATCCTACCAAGGAGGGATATACCTTTGCAGGATGGAGTCCTGATTTCAAGAAGGGTGCTACCGTTCCTGCTAAAGACGTGACCTACACGGCTCAGTGGAACGTGAACACATACTTCATCTTCTTCAATACCAATGGAGGAAGCAGCGTTCAGCCAATCATGTTGCCTTATGGTTCTGCTATCGAGACTCCTGCCGATCCTGAACGTGAGGGTTACACCTTCGCCGGATGGGATAAGGAAATTCCTGAGACCATGCCTGCAAACAACATGACTATCAATGCTAAGTGGACCATCAATACCTATGTTATCAACTACTACATTGACGATGTTCTCGTTTACACCGACAAGGTAGAGTATGGTGCTGCCGTTACTCCTTATGTTCCTCAAGTAGAGGCTGGCAAGCAGTTTGACGGCTGGCAGGAAGAGATTCCCGCAGTGATGCCCGCTACCGATATGGATATCCATGGTACTACTTCTACAGTGACTGCTATCGCCCGCATCGTTGAGCAGGCTGGTGGAAAGGCAGATGTATATACTATCAATGGTGTCCTCGTGATGAGAAACGCTGACATGCGCCAGATCGAACAGCTGCACTCCGGAATGTATATCATCAATGGTGTGAAGGTCATCAAGAAATAATCGGTACAGAATCCAATAAGAAACGGAATCTAATAAACTCTGAATATAATATAAAGGTGTGTCATCCATGGCACACCTTTTTATATCTATCCGAATAAAAAGTGGAAGAACAAGTGGCTGTTTCGCAAAAAATATGTATTTTTGCAGGAAACTAAACCTATCAAGATGAAAAGGATATGGACACTGGCAGTGACTATGGCTGCCGCATTCGCAGGATATGCAGATACAATCCAGGTGAACAGATTCAGAGTGGCTGCGCCCTTGGAGGTGAAAAGCCCCTATCGTGTAGATACCGTCGACGTGAAGGCAAAAGCTTTCGACGTAGACAAATTGTTGGATAATCAACCGCCTTTCTCGCGACTTGCCCAGGAACAGAGATGGGTGGAGTCGCTTCCCGAGACTCAGAAGAACCAGAGTCTTTGGCTCGCTGATTTCATCTTGGAAACACAGGATTATGTGGAAGCAGAGGTCAAGGTGGAGGGGTTGAAACACTATCGCCTTTATGTGGATGAAGCGAAGAACAGTGACGGAAAGGTGAAGCTGGAACCAGGTACTCATCGTTTGGCTTTGGCTTATCTGTCATTGCCCGATACGGCCTTTACTCCAAAGGTCATGGTGGTGAGTGACAAGTCAGACAAACTGTCGGTGGACAACGGAGGCAAGAGGATGTATACCATACGTGATGTGATGCACGGCAAGAGTATGTATTCACCAGCCCTCTCGCCTAATGGCAAGTATCTGTTGTTGAGTTACAGCGTGCGAAAGGTTGGGGGCGGCTCGGAGTCGCTGAGGCGAATAACGGACCTGGCTACGGGAAAGGTGATGACGGAGCGCACGGAGAATATCCAATGGATGCCCCGTTCTGACCGCTATTATTATACTCGCCGTGGTGTGGATGGCAGACAGTTGGTGACGGTAGACCCTGTCACAGGGCAGGAAACTATATTGACCGAACATCTGCCTGAAGGTTCTTTTACCATTGCTCCTACCGAGGATTTCCTGATATATACCCTGACGCAGGAAGGAACGGCTGAAAGAAAGGATGTTTACGAGGTGATTCACCCCAATGACAGACAGCCTGGATGGCGCAACCGCAATTATTTGGTCAAGTACGACCTTGCCACAGGCATCATGCAGCCGCTCACCTTCGGCTACCGCTCCTCGTGGCTCTGTGACATCTCTGCCGATGGCAAGTATATCCTTTTTGCCACATCCACCAGCAGATTGACCGAACGACCGACGACGCTGACGTCTGTCTACAGAATGAACCTGCAGACCATGGAGGTGGAGCCTTTGGTGGAGAAAGACGGTTTCTTGAATCATGCCGTCTTCTCGCCTGACGGCAACAGGGTGGCTTTGGTCGGCTCGCCTGAATGTCTCGGTGGTATAGGCAAGAATGTGCGTGAGGGACAGACCCCCAATATGTTTGACGTTCAGCTATACGTGATGACGCTCTCTGACAAGCAGATTGTTCCCGTCACCAAGTATTTCAATCCTAATGTGGTGAGCTATGACTGGTGTCGCGCCGATGGAAACATGTATATCCTTACCGAAGACCGCGACTGCCGTAAACTGTATCGTATGGACGGGAAGACCTATCGCATAGAGCTTCTGGATGTTCCCGAAGAGTGCGTGCGAGGCTTCTCTCTGGCCGACAAAGCTCCTGTGCTGGCATATATCGGAGAGAGTGCTGCCAATGCCATGCGTCTTTATACAGTGCAGACCAAGAGCATGAAGACCAAGATGTTGCGAGACCTTTTCAGTGAGCAATATGGGCAGGTGGCATTTGGAAAGGTAGATGCCTGGGACTTTGTCAATTCGCGTGGTGATACCATCTGCGGCAGATATTATCTTCCTCCCCATTTCGATGAGAACAAAAAATATCCGATGCTGGTTTATTATTATGGAGGATGTTCACCTATCAGTCGCTATTTTGCCAATGTCTATTCCTTCCACTCCTACGCTGCCATGGGATATGTGGTATATGTCGTGGAACCCAGTGGTGCCACGGGCTTCGGACAGGAATTCTCTGCACGCCACGTGAATACCGCCGGCGACTATGTGGCTGACGATATCATCGAGGGAACGAAGCGTTTTGCCGAGGAACATCCCTTTGTCAATGCCAAGAAGATTGGCTGCCTGGGAGCTTCCTACGGAGGCTTCATGACACAGTATCTGCAGACAAAGACCGATATCTTTGCTGCTGCCGTGTCTCATGCCGGCATCAGCGACCATTCCAGCTATTGGGGTGAAGGCTACTGGGGTTATTCTTACAGCGAGGTTTCAATGGCTAACAGCTATCCCTGGAAGGACAAGGACTTGTATGTCGAACACAGTCCGCTTTATCTGGCAGACAAGATTCATACGCCGCTGCTGTTCGTCCATGGAGATGCCGACCGTAATGTACCCGTAGGAGAGAGTATTCAGATGTATACGGCGCTGAAGCTCCTGGGAAGGGAAACGGCCATGGTACTGGTGGCAGATCAAGACCATCATATCCTCGATTACGACAAGACGTTCCGTTGGTATGCCACGATGCAGGCATGGTTTGCCAAGTGGTTGAAGGATGACCCCACTTGGTGGAATGCCCTATATGACCCCAACAGATGCCTGTATTGATGGGCAGTAGGTGGATTTTTTAGCCGCTTATTCATAAAATCCAAAAAAAAGCAGTAACTTTGCACCCGATTTTATAGGTAAAAAAGAATGCAAGACATTAGAAACATCGCCATTATCGCCCACGTAGACCACGGAAAGACTACACTTGTGGACAAAATGATGCTCGCTGGCAACCTCTTCAGAGAGGGACAGGACCTGAGCGGACAAGTATTGGATAGCAACGACCTGGAACGCGAACGAGGTATCACCATCTTGTCCAAGAATGTGTCGATTAATTGGAAAGGAGTAAAAATCAATATCATCGATACTCCGGGACACTCCGACTTTGGAGGTGAGGTGGAGCGAGTGCTCAATATGGCTGACGGATGCCTGTTGCTGGTTGATGCCTTTGAAGGGCCTATGCCACAGACCCGTTTCGTACTGCAGAAGGCTCTGGAGATTGGACTGAAGCCCATTGTCGTAGTGAATAAGGTGGACAAGCCAAACTGTCGTCCCGAAGAGGTATACGAAATGGTGTTCGACCTCATGTTCTCCCTCAATGCTACCGAAGACCAGTTGGACTTCCCCGTTGTCTATGGCTCTGCCAAAAACGGATGGATGGGTGAGGATTTTTCACAGCCTACAGGCAATATCCATTATCTGCTCGACAAGATTGTAGAGGTGATACCTGCTCCTAAAGTGATTGAGGGAACGCCGCAGATGCTCATCACCTCTCTCGACTATAGCAACTATACAGGTCGTATTGCCGTAGGACGTGTACATCGCGGCAGTCTGCGTGAAGGCATGAACATCACCATTGCCCATCGCGACGGAAGCAAGGAGAAGACCCGTATCAAGGAGCTCCATACTTTTGAGGGTATGGGACATGTCAAGACAGACGAAGTGCAGAGCGGTGACATCTGTGCCATCATCGGATTGGAGAAGTTTGAGATAGGAGATACCATCTGCGACTTCGAGAATCCCGAACCCCTGCCTCCCATTGCCATTGACGAGCCTACCATGTCGATGCTTTTCACCATCAACGACTCTCCCTTCTTCGGTAAGGAAGGAAAGTTTGTTACCAGCCGTCATATCAATGACCGCCTGAACAAGGAATTGGAGAAGAACCTTGCCTTGCGCGTTGCTCCCTTTGAAGATTCTACTGACAAATGGATTGTGAGTGGTCGCGGCGTGTTGCATCTCTCCGTACTGATAGAAACCATGCGTCGTGAGGGATATGAATTGCAGGTAGGACAGCCTCAGGTTATCTATAAGGAGATTGACGGTCAGAAGTGTGAGCCTGTAGAGGAACTGACCATCAATGTTCCTGAAGAGTTTTCTTCGAAGATGATTGATATGGTGACTCGCAGAAAGGGGGAGATGACATCCATGGAGAGTCAGGGCGACCGTGTGAATATCGAGTTTGACGTGCCCTCAAGAGGTATCATAGGTTTGCGTACCAATGTGCTTACAGCCAGCCAGGGAGAAGCCATCATGGCGCATCGCTTCAAGGAATACCAGCCTTTTAAAGGAGAGATAACCCGCCGTGTCAACGGCTCGATGATAGCGATGGAGACGGGTTCGTCGTTCGCCTATTCCATTGACAAGCTGCAAGACCGAGGCAAGTTCTTCATTGATCCGGGTGATGAGGTTTATATGGGTGAGGTTGTTGGAGAACATATCCACGACAACGACTTAGTGGTGAATGTCACCAAGGCAAAACAGCTCACCAACACCCGTGCCAGCGGTTCTGACGACAAGGCGCGTATTGTACCCCGAACCGTCCTCTCGTTGGAGGAAGCTCTGGAATACATCAAGAACGACGAACTGGTAGAGGTTACTCCCAAGAGTATGCGTATGCGCAAGATTATCCTCGACCATAACGAGCGAAAGAAAAAGAACAATTCTATTTGACGATTATTTTGTCATGTTCAAGAAATAACTTGGTACGACGTGGTTCAGAGTTCGTACCAAGTTATTTTTGTCAAGTAGGGGATGTAAAGCATAGATTTGGGCAATAACAGATTGTTTTTCGCCCCAATGTAGGGTGGAAAGCATAGATTTGGACAATATCGCTTTTGAAAAGGATGGAGTTATCGCTAAAAATTTATATATTTGCGGACAAATAGCCAATAACAATGAACAGAATCCTTCCCTCTCTCATCATCTTGACAGGTTTTCTGGCTGCGGCTGCCAGTCCCCGCCATGTCTCTTTCCACCCCTGTTACAAGCATTACAGTGTGGCAGACGGACTACCCAACAATCAGATACGGCAAATCATAGAGTTGCCCGACGGGCAGATACTCGTAGCCTCCGAAGGATTCTTCAGCCTGTTCAATGGAAAGGATTTTGTACTCCAGCCCTGCAATCTCGACAGCGTCTATCGGCTGCCTGCCTTCGGTGCCCACAGTCACCTTTGGCAGGGAGATAGCCTGCTGTGGATAAAAGACTTCTACTGCCTTTATCTGTACAATGCCAAAGAAAAGCAATTCAGGTATCATTACAATAGATACTTGAAAAATCCGGTTATCCAACAGTTTATACATGAGGAAGGAGACTTGGTAACGAAGGCTCAGACCGAGCGTACAAACTTCAGCCGTGATACATATAGAGAAATGGTGAGGGGTACATCCCTGGAAGGCGAATGGCTACAAACCTGCATCACCGACAGGCAGGGAGGCAAATGGATGGGGTTGCAGAATGGTGGAGTATTGTATGTCCCACCTGTCCGTCCTCAGGCTACGATACTGCATCCCATAGAGGGCGATGTCATTCGTTTGCTTGCCACGATTGATGATTCCATCTTGCTCTTAGGGGGAACGAAAGGACTGTATGTATATGACAGGGTAAGGAAGAAGGTGTTGAAGACGTTAGTCAAAGGTAATCTTAGTACCAAATATATGGCTGCTGACCAACTGGGAAGAATCTGGGTCAGTACGTACGACGGATTGTTTTGCTATCATCAAGGGGAGTGTAAGAATTATACTCGTGGGTTGCCTCACTCCCATACCCGTTTTGCCCAGCCTCTTGCCGACGGCAGAATACTCGTTTGCTCCGTAACCCACGACCTGGGCATCCTGACACCTGAAACCATGCACTATGAGCTGCTTAACGGAAAGATTTCTCAGCTAAAGGACTATCGGACAATTGTGGCAGCAACGATGACAGCCGATAAACATAGGATAGCTGTTTGTACACAGAATGGCGTTTTCCTGCTGAATCTGGTCAACAAGAGGATTGATGAATTAGATGCCGTAAAACCTTTCAGCAAATATACCAATAAGTACAACTGTTGCTTTCTGGACCATAGAAAGCAGCTGTGGTTAGGTACACAGAACGGACTGCTCTGTCTGACACCCACCACAACAGGAAAGCAAACCGATTACCAAGCCCGAAGATTCGACAGCAAGGACGGACTTTCCAACGCCTGTATCATGAGCATCACTGAAGACAGCAGGGGGCGTATCTGGGTAGGAACAGCCTTGGGCATCAACCGGCTGGAGATGAAGAACGGAGCAGTAGAGATACTCTCGTTAGGAAAAACAGAAGGCGTACCCTTATTAGAGTTTATCGAGTCTGGTGTTTGTCGGATAGATGATGAAACGCTCTGTTTCACCTCTCCGGAAGGAGTCTGCAAGGTTCAAGTCAAAGATTTCGATACTACACAGCCACCACTGCCCGTCGTACTTGTTGGCATGAGGGTCAAGGGAAATGAGGTGGCTACCACAAGCGATAGCTATCAGCTGTCTTATGATGAGAACTACTTTGAGTTCGACATATCTGCTCTTAACTATGCCAATCCCGACCATACGCGCTATCGTTATAGGATGAAGGGACTGGACAGCGAGTGGCATGCCATCAGCGGCCGTGACGGTATGGCTACCGTAAGCTATCAGGCACTGGCTCCCGGAGAATATCAATTGATAGTGGAATCTGCCATCGGGACAGGTAAATGGGGAGGAACATTACAGAAGACCATCATCATCTGTCCTCCCTTATGGCTCACCTGGTGGGCTAAGACCTTCTACCTGTTGATGACTGCCGTTGCCCTTTGCAGCAGTATCGCCTTCTATATCCGCAGAAAGAAAAAGAAGATGGAGCGGGAGAATGATGAGCGTGTCAATCGGCTGTTTGAACTGAGAGATGAGGCTCGTCACCATTTCTCGCAGAATGTCAATATTGAACCAGCCCAGATTACTGTCAGCAAGGAAGAGGAGAATTTGGTGGAGAAGATGATGGAGGTGATTGGCGAGCATATCGGCGATACGGACTATACGGTAGACAGGCTGGCATCAGACGTATGTATGAGCCGTACCTCTCTATACAAGAAGACCCAGCAGATGCTGGGCATCACGCCCAACGACTTCCTCCGCAGCGTCAGGCTGAAGCAAGCCTTCAAGCTGCTGACAGAAACGGACATCCCCGTCAATCAGGTGGCATTGATGGTGGGATTCCAGACTCCACGCTACTTCCGTCAGTGCTTCAAACAGGCATTCGGCGTGAATCCCTCGGACGTCAAAGAGCAAAAAGAGGGGTAACAATCGTACCAAAACACCCCAAAAACGTGTAACAATCGTACATTTTCCATGGTGTACGATTGTTTTTGTTTGAAAAATACAAACCATTCGCCCACTATTGGTTTTTTACTTTAAATTTGCACACAAATCTGAAACGAGCGAAAACAACTTTTATCACTGAAAATCTATCCATATCATTAAATCTATTCATTTCATTTATGAGACATTTCCTGATTTCGTGTTGTCTGCTTGGCATGGCATTGTCATCCACAGCACAGACCGATTATCGCATGGCTGGCCCTTTCGAAACCATCGCCCGCGACGGACAGTTCAGACACACCAAGGGAGGCAGTGAGCGCGACATGCGTACTGCCTACGAGCTTGCCCGTGCCACTGTTGATGAGCCAGGCTCCCATGATGCAGACCGGAATGTGGCATTACGCATCATCAATGCCTACAGTACCACACTCAAAAACATCGAAGGACACGATGCCCCTTTGTGTGCCATCCAGTGTTACGACCTTGTCAAGGCGATGCTGATCCTGAAACAGTATCAAAACCCTCAATGGGGCGAGATGATACGGCGCGCCATGCTGCCCGTCATCGAGCAGTTTGAGGCAGACAGCCCGTATGCCAACGGCAACTGGGGAGCTATCGTGAACAGGCTGCGCATGGCTTGTGCCATATTCTTGGACGATGATGCCCTTTACCAACATGCACTCGACTATTTCCATCATGCCAACGACAACGGCTCACTGCCCAAATACATCGCTCCCACCGGACAATCGCAGGAAACGGGACGAGACCAGGCTCATGCCCAACTGGGGTTGGAAGCCCTCTGTCAGACCTGCGAGCTGGCATGGAGATGCAAGGGAGAAGACCTATGGGGAGCTTTGGACAACCGTCTGATGAGGGGCGTGGAGTATGCTGCCCGATACAATCTCGGTTATAATGTGCCCTTCTTCACATGGCAGGACTGCACGGGACTCTATAACGACTGGACAGAACCGGGCGAGATGTCACGAGGTCGCCTCTGGGCCATCTATCAGTTGCCCTACGACCATTATCACGGGCGCAAGGGTATGGACATGCCTTATACCCGAAAGGCATTGGAAGTTTTGAAGAACGAGAAGAAGATGGCAGCCTTGGAGAAAAAGCTCAACCATCCTGTCCTGCACCAGGTATATACCCATCAGGCTCCCAAAGGTGCACCGCTGAAGAGTGACTACAAGGTGTATATTCAGCCGAGAGGCAGCAAGGAATGGACCCAGATAGACACCTATATGGCAAAGGTGAACGCCCCCATAGGCAATAACAAGCACAGAGTAAGCGAGATATCCTACGCCTTTTTTGACTTTACAGGCGACGTGTTCGTTAAGGTCATCTGCAGCAACAAAAAATTCAAGCAGGCACGTATCAGACCCGACTACAAGGGCACCATTGCCAACATCCTGAACGACTCCACCGTACAGTTCCTGCTCTTCCAGCCGGAGAATGTCAGCGTGGAGTTTGACGGCTCCATCACTGACAACCTGCTGCTTTTCACCTCCCGCCCCTGCGTCAGCGAGGCTGAGGCCCGCAAGGAAGCCAAAAGACAGAAACGCGACTTCGTCTATTATGCTCCCGGCTTCTATGCAGACAAAGATACCATTCACGTTCGTTCCAATACGATCTATTATCTGGCTCCCGGGGCTTATTTCACTTCGACCTTCGCCATTGATGACGTGGAGAATGTAAGCATCTTGGGAAGAGGCGTTGCCCGCCCTGCCAATGGTTATCAAGGTTGCCATGTCTTTCGAAGCAAAAACATATTGGTGGATGGACTCATACTGAACACCTGTCCCATCGGCGAGAGCAGCCACGTCACCCTACACGATGTGAAGTCCATCTCCTATCCAGGTTGGGGCGACGGACTCAACGTCTTTGGCGGCAGCAGTCACATACTATTAGACCGCGTGTTCTGCCGCAACAGCGACGACTGCACCACAGCCTATGCCACACGCAAAGGTTTTGAGGGAAGCGTGCATCACGTCACCATGCGCAACTCCACTCTTTGGGCTGACGTGGCTCATCCTATCTTCATCGGCATTCATGGCAAGGGAAGCGCCAGTACAGAAAGTGACAGCATCACGGCCCTGCGCTATGAGAACATCGACATCCTGATGCAGTCGGAACCACAGATAGACTATCAAGGCTGTCTTGCCATCAACTGCGGCGACAACAACGTGGTCAAGGATGTCGTGTTCGACAATATCCGCATCGAGGAGATACATCAGGGTGCTCTCGTGGCGGTCAAGATTGGTTATAATCAGAAATACTGCTCGGCTCCGGGAAAGAGCGTGGAGGACATTACCTTCCGCAATATCCGCTACGGTACGCTGAAACACCCCGCCAAACAGCCTTACATGAGCATCATCAGCGGCTACAGTCCGGAACACAAGGTGAAGAACATCACCTTTGAGGGACTGAAAATCAACGGACAGCCCATCTATGATTCGATGCCCGGCAAACCGGGATGGTACAAGACCGCCGACATGGCCAACATGTATGTGAATGACTTGGTGGAAAACCTGATATTCAAGAAATAATTGACTAAATGAATAGCTTATGAAAACGATGCTTGCTAAAGTATTCCTGCTTGCCACACTTCTCATGGCGGGCGGATGGATGGGCAGAAACGGCACTGCGGCTGCCGAAACCGCCGATTTGCAAAACCTGAAGATGCAGTTTGACTTTACAAACGTATCCGGAACCAGCGTAACCGATCCCGTCTCGGGAATTACCGCCAAACTTGTGAACAACGCAAGGGTGACAGCCATGGGCAAATACCATGTGCTCAGCCTTGGCTCTGACAATGGTTATCTGGACATGACTGCCAAGGCTGGAGAACTGGTAAGAAATCTGCAGGACTTCACGGTTTCTGTTTATTATCGGGTTGAGGAAACGGCTGTCATCAACGGGGCTGGAAACTTCGTCTGGTGCTTCTCTCAGTCGGCAGCCAATACCCAGTATGATGCACCCTACACCGCCTATCGTATCAATGCCCAGCGAATGGCGACCTCTACCGGTGGATGGAGTAAAGAAACGGGCTTGGAGATGTCTTCCGAATCGCCCAAGGGCTGCTGGATGCATGTGCTCTACAGACAGAAAAGTCAGAAAGGCGAACTGTATATCAACGGCAAGTTGGTGAAGACCAACAACAACATGCCCTTGCTGAAGAATGCCTTTACGGCAGTGCCTGCCTATAACTGGATAGGTCGTCCTCCCTTTGCATCGGATGTCTATCTCAAACAGACCTCCATTGCCGACTTCCGGCTTTACGATGTGGCTGTCAGCGATGAAACGGTCACAACGCTGGCAGCCGAACTGACCGAACTCGAAGACCAGTTTGCCCATGGAACAGGGGGAGACAATACCGCATTGAAGAATACATTGGAACAGGCAAGACAGCTGCTTGCCGATGCAGCCGACTATCCGGCAGGTGCCGTAGTGATGCTGGAAGATGCAATCAACATCGCTCAAGGGGTGGCTGACGAAGACCATACACAATATGTCTATGACAATCAGGAAACAGAACTGAAGGAAATCATCTCCATTTATACAGCTGCCAAAGGCTTTCTGTTTGATGTCAGCGGCATTACCGAGGCGTACGATACCGACCGTGGCTTTGTCCATCCAGGTGGAATGCACACGCAAGCCGACTTCGACCGCATCAAGCGGCAGCTGGAAGAGGGTAACCCGACAGTAACCAAGGCATACGAGGTGCTGAAGCATGCAGAATATGCGCAGTCGGGAGTGGCTACATGGCCTGTCGAAGTAATCAGAAGAGGGGGCGACGGACAGAACTATATCAATGCCGCACGTGGTGCTACCATGGCATATCAGAATGCGCTGCGATGGAAGATTGAAGGAACGAAAGCCAATGCCGATGCAGCCGTCAGAATCCTGATGGCATGGGCAAGAACCTGCAAACTGGTAAGCGGCGACTCCAACTGGGCTTTGGCTGCCGGACTCTACGGCTATGCCTTTGCACAGGCTGCCGAGCTGATGCGCGACTATGAAGGATGGAAGCGCGAGGACTTCGAACAGTTCAAGCACTGGATGCTCACCGTATGGTACCCCGGCAACATCAACTTTCTCAGAGGGCGCAACGGTACCTGGGAAAACTATGTGGGCAATCAGGGAGGCTACCGTCCCGGGCACTACTGGAGCAACTGGCCTTTGTGCAACGCCCTTTCTGCCATCACCATCGGCATCCTCTGCGACGATGTGTTCATCTACAACCAGGGACTGTCGTTCCTGAAATACGACCAGTGCGGCACCTTCGTTGACCCGCGCGTGGCTGACCCCATCCTCAACGACGGCTGCACGGAGTTCATCGGCAACCTAATTGTCACCACCTCGGAATCAAGTCTGGAGACGGGTGCATACGGCAAACTGGGACAGATGCAGGAGTCAGGACGCGACGGAGGACATGCCGCCATGGCTTTGGGACTTGCCGTGGACATCTGCAAGACGGCATGGAACCAAGGTGACGACCTCTTCTCCTATATGGACAACCGCATGGCTGCGGGCGTGGAGTTTACAGCCGCCTGCACGCAAAATGTACAGGGATTGCCCTGGACCAATTATAAATATGTGGATTGTCGCACGGCATGGCATAACGGATGGCTCATGACCGGACCGGCAGAACCGGCAGAAGTGCGCAACTACTGGGGTACTGTCATCGGCCACTACGAGGGAGTAAAGGGTGTGAAAATGCCCTATGCCGAAAGAGCCTACAGAGCCATGACTGCCAACGGACCTGACGCAGGAGGAACAGGCGGCACAAGCGGTGCATACGACCATCTGGGCTATTCCGTGCTGATGAACACCTACGACACACAGCTCTGCCCTGAAGACAAACGCCCCACACTGCTTTCTCCGAAAATGGTTTATGAAGGCGACACCATCCATCACAATGAGCTGGGAGGACTCAAAAACTACTTCACGGTTTCCTCTACAGAATGTGTGCCTGCAGGCAAGACCGTCAAACTGATGCCGCAGCTGCCCGAAGGCGAAGAGGACACAGGTAACTGGAAATGGAACACAGGCGAGACTACACGCGACCTGACCGTCACTACCGACAAGAGTTTCCTCTACCGCGTGACCTATACCAATGCCAACGGCATCGAGAGCCAGCAGGTATTTGCCATTGCCTCCGAAGGCGACTGCACACCGAGTCCCACGCGCAGTGCCATCTATGCCAACGGCGTATGGGTAGGCGACAGTATAGCCACCGTCTTCTATGGTGACAAGGTTACCCTTCATGCAGGAGACGCTGCAGGATGGAATACCAGCATCGTATGGGACAATGGTTTGCAGGGAGCAGACATCTCTGTAGGTAGTGTGGCCAGTGACCGTCACCATCATGCCATCGTAACCAATCAGGGCGGACGCCAGGAAGTCATCCATTTCCAGATAGATGTCAGAACTCTTCGCCAGGAGATTGACTTAGATGGTGAGACTTTGCTTGATTCAGCCTTTATCCTTACCGAAGCTGGCAAGAAGGTCATCCTCAGGGCTTTTGTTCCCTCCTCTGTCCCCAATGTCACCTATCTGTGGAGTGACGGCAGTACAGATGCAGAACTCGACTTGGGGCAGGTAGAGCTTTCGGGTATCTATTCCGTGGAAGTGAATGTCAACGGAAGCCTGCACCATTTGGAATATGAAGTGCTTGTGAAAGATGCGGACAATGCGTATAGATTGCCTGTAGGTCATTATATGCTGCGACATGTCAAGACCGACACTTACATGACCTCGTATGGTGAAAATCAGGCGGTACGTTTTGAAAAGGGTGATAACAACAATCCCATACCCAGCCAGATATGGAATGTCGACTATAAGAGTCGCTATTCATTCCAATGTGTAGCTGACAATATGGGATTGAGTATACTGGGAACGACAGCTCCCTACGTTGTCAAGTCGTTCTCTTTAGATGCCGCAAAAGGCATCAACCGTTACGCCTTGTATGTACAGGTCGGAGCCAAGTGCCAGTACTGGGATTTGGATGCAGCAGGTGAATTGGATTTGAAAGCATCGTCCGAACTCACCTATTATCCCTTTGAGCTGATACCAGTCGATATCACTGCTATTCGGGAGACTGTAAGCGATGGATTGGCGGCAGACGAACCCATGTACGACTTGTCTGGCAGACGCGTGAAAGGGCATCCGAAGAAAGGATTTTACCTGTCGAAGGGACGCAAGTCGGTGATTACTGATACGGGCATAAATTATTGATTTCGATTATTCTTTCCCCATATCACAGTTCAAGGCGGGGCCATCCCTCCTCCCATTGAATCTCACGTTCAACGAGGATGGATTGGCCCCCATATTCTATGCTGTAGCCATGGCAGATAAAGAAGTCCTTACCTTGGAAATGGTATGCTGCACTATGGCCCATAGCCTCAAACGTTTTCTTGTCACCTTCAATCACCAAGGAGCCTCCGCCCGCTGCCATGTCTTTTCCTTCCTTGTCCAGATATGGACCTTCAATGCTGCGGCTGCGGCCGACAGCCACCTTGTAGCTGCTCTCCATGCCGCGGCAACAGTAGTCCCACGATACGAAGAGATAGTAATAACCATCGTGACGGAAGATGAAGGGAGCCTCTATAGGATTCTCTCCTCCTCCTGTTTTCCTGCGGGCTATGGTGCGCTGGTTTGAAGGTTGGGCTATGTGCAGGGTGCTGTCTAAGCGTACCAGTTGGATGCCATCCCAGAACGAACCGAAACAGAGCCAGGGCTCCCCCTTCTCGTCGATGATGAAGTTGGAGTCGATGGCATTCCAGTTGTCCCTGCCGCGTTGCGAGCAGACGATGGGACCCTCGTCCCTCCATTGCATCCGGTTTTCACCCTCCGCAGACAACGGCATCAGACGGTCGGTGGAAAGAAGTCCGATGGCAGAAGTGTTCTTGCCAAAAGTGGAGCAGCTGTATGACAGCCACCATCTGTCGCGATAGCGGATGATGTCTGGAGCCCACACGTGGTCTTTGAATCCGGGAACAGAGTCATGGGTCCACGCGGGGATGCTGTCCATCAGAGGTGTGCGCCTCCATACGGTCCATGTCTTCCTGTCGTTCGATTCCGCTACTTGTATGCCCCTGCCTGTACTGAACATCAGGTAGGTGCCTTGGTCTTCCGCCATAACGGGGTCATGCACCATAGGCATGTCCGTCACAAATCCTCTGCCGCTGTCCGTTCCCGGTGTGCGGCGTTTGTGTGTAGAGGAAGGCTGTGCGTCTGCTATGGTGCATGACAGGATGGCGATGATGGCCAGCGTGAAGTGTTGTCTCTTCATTCTTTATTTTTTCTTGGGAGCCAAGGGTTCGGGACCGTTGAGGGTAGGAGTGACGGGCACGATGTTTCCTTTCTTGTCGAAAGTCATGCGGTCGATACATACCTCGCGGTGGATGCCGGGACCCTTGTCACGGTCAATAAAATGCTTGTTGATTCGGTGGTAAACGATATACCATTCGTCCTTGCCGGGAATCTGGAGCACGGAGTTGTGGGCTGTACCGTAGATTTCCAGTTCGGGCACCTGCTTGAGGATTGTCGGCTCTTTGGCCACCTGGATGGGACCGAGAGGCGATTTCGATGTGCCGTAGCATACATGGTAGTTGGGAGAGCCCGTATCGTCAACCGACCAGAGGAAGTAGTAGGTTCCCTTGCGGTAGAACACGTAGGGAGCCTCGCGGAACTTCCATGTCTGCAGCGTGCCTCCTTCGGGAGTCATCTCCTTGATAGTTTCTTTCTTGATGCTCAGCAGGTCATTGTTCAGTTCAGCACCTGCCATATAGCCGTTGCCCCAGTAGAGGTAGAATTTCTTGCTCTTCGGATCCTGGAATACGTCTACATCTATTTGCTGACCATGACCTACGGGGCTGTCGCTGACGATAGGAGCACCTGAATCTACAAACGGACCAGTAGGGCTGTCGCTTACCGCAACACCTATCTCCTTGCGTTTGCCTGCATCTGCGCTGAAGTAGAGGTAGTATTTGTAGCTGCCGTCTTTCTGCTTGACTTCAATGGCTGCAGGAGCCCATGCGTTGCCGTGTGCCCACTTCACCTGGTCGCTCTTGACATCCAGTACAACTCCCTCGTCCGTCCAGTTAATCAGGTCGGTAGAAGAGAAGACGCTGTAGGTCCAGCCTCCCCAGCCGGGGTAACCGTCGGTGGTGCTGTAGATATAATACTTCTTGGTGAGGTTGGAGTAGAGAATCTCCGGGTCGGCATGGAAGTCGGGTAGGATAGGGTTGTTATAGTTAGGAAAAGCCTTCAATACTCTGTCCTTTTCAGCCTGTGTGATGGGGATGATGGTTCCATGACGTGGTGTAAACTTGCCCTTGGTAGCAGTATTCTGTACAAACTGGAAGGTCTTGAGGTCATTACTCTTGCAGAACTGGTAATGACCGTTGCCGTAGCAGTCGTACATCACGATCCATGACTTACCGTCGATACTCTGGCACACGCCGACACCCTCTACTGCCTCCTTGGTTTGGTCAACATGACCGTCAATCTTGGTCCACTGGCTGCCGGGAGCTGTTCCTGCAGGAGCTGTCAGGGTCTTGGCTGTAGCTTGGAAGATGCCGCGTCCTCCTTCGCTCTTATAGAAGAGGTGATAGAGTTGGTCGGCTGGATTGTAAACGATGTCGCCGTCGATGGTGGCAGACCCGTTGTCAAAGAGGAACTGAGGTTCGCCTATCAGGTCAGTAAAGTCATCATTGACGTAAGAGTAGTAGATTCTGTCGAACGACTTAGGGTCGCTGGTACGCAGAGAATAGAATACCATGTAGCGTCCTGCCTGTTTGTCATAGATGGTTTCGGGAGCCCATACGCGGATGACGTTGCCCCACTGTTTAGGATATTTGGTGGGGAAGTTGACGACGGAGTGCGTCCAGTTGACGAGGTCGGTACTCTTCATCAGCACCATGCCACGGTTGCTGCTCCATCCATAGGAAGACCTCATGTCGGTTACCACCATGTAGAAAGTCTTGCCGTCTTCACCTCTTAATATATGAGGGTCTCTGACGCATTGCGTAAAGGCGATGGTGTCGCTCTTGATGACGGGATAGCCGGCATTCAGCGGAGTGTAGTTGTAGCCGTCCTCGCTGAGGGCATAACAAATCTGTTCCTCTTCCGGCGCATTTCCTGTAAAATACGTGAAAAGATAAGCTACGTTTGGCTCAGCTTGTTGAGCCGAAGCGATGCTCATGGCAGCGGCTGCTGCTGCGGTCAAAAGAAATTTCTTCATATTTGTCATTTAAGGTATGAGTGAATGATTTTTAATAGTTGTTAGATTGCGAGGGCAAAGTTATTCATTTTTTCTATATTGTCCTCATATTTTCTTAAAAAAATTTGCTTATCTTTCACCATCACTTATTCGCTGAACTGTCCACCAATCGGTCAAAAAGAAAGTCCGTCATGAATATCCGTTCTCATGAACATTCATTTTTCCTCAAATTATTTCATTTTTTTTTGCTTGCTCAAGGAAAAAGCATTATCTTTGCATCGCTTTTGCGCTTGTGGCGAAATTGGTAGACGCGCCAGACTTAGGATCTGGTGATTTCG
>CAMAHD010000047.1 GCA_945834405.1 uncultured Prevotella sp.
GGAACGAGGTTACCAAAGGCGGGATAGCGGCGCTCCAGATAGTAGTCGCGGTCTTCTTCGGGAATGTCATAACCCTGTATCTCGCCTGCCTGAAGTTTCTTGGCATCCTCCAGCTTCTTGGGAACCCAGATACGGCCGTCGTTACGCAGAGACTCTGACATCAGGGTCAGCTTAGACTGCTTGTCGCCGTGAACGGGAATACAGGTGGGGTGAATCTGTACATAAGAGGGATTAGCAAAGTAGGCTCCCTTGCGGTAGCAAGCCATTGCGGCAGAACAGTTACATCCCATCGCATTGGTAGAGAGGAAATAGGTGTTGCCATAACCACCGGTAGCTATAACCACGGCATTGGCGCTGAAACGCTCCAGCTTGCCGGTAACGAGGTTCTTGGCAATGATACCACGGGCACGACCGTCGATAATCACGAGGTCTTCCATCTCATAACGGGTGTAGAGCTGAACCTTGCCGGCTTTCACCTGTGCACTCAGTGAAGAGTAGGCACCAAGCAGGAGCTGCTGACCGGTCTGTCCCTTGGCATAGAATGTACGGCTTACCTGAGCACCTCCGAAAGAACGGTTGGCAAGCATACCACCATACTCACGGGCAAAGGGTACGCCCTGGGCTACACACTGGTCGATGATATTGTTGGACACCTCGGCCAGACGATAAACGTTGGCCTCGCGGGCACGGTAGTCACCACCCTTGACAGTGTCGTAGAACAGACGGTATACGGAGTCGCCGTCGTTCTGATAGTTCTTTGCTGCATTGATACCTCCCTGAGCTGCGATAGAGTGAGCACGACGAGGAGAGTCCTGGATGCAGAAGTTCAGGATATTGAAACCCATCTCGCCAAGAGAAGCAGCAGCAGAAGCACCTGCCAGACCGGTTCCCACAACAATGACGTCGAGCTTCAGTTTGTTCTTGGGGTTCACCAGACGCTGGTGTGCCTTATAGTTGGTCCATTTCTCAGCTACCGGACCTTCAGGTATTCTGGAATTTAATGTCTTTGCCATAATTGCTATAAATAATTATTGTGTGATACGTATGTTAACAGCAGCAGCAGGAGCCACAGCAGAGGCTGGGTGCGCATCCAAAGGCGAATGCCAACACGACAACCAAGAAGAGCAACATCAGAAGAGTGGTATAGGCAATGCCTATTACCTTCCAACGGTTGAACCATACCTTGCCACTCCATCCGAGGGTCTGCATGGCACTCCAGAATCCGTGAGAGAGATGGAACCAGATGGCTACCAACCATACGATGTAGAGCACTACATAAACAGGATTGGCAAAGGTGTCAACAATGTAAGCAAAACCGTCGGCGGGATGATGGGGTACCAAGATTCCGCTCAGCTCGGCAAACATCATGTTGTACCAGAAGTTCCAGAAGTGAAGCAACAAACCAAGAATGACAATGAGACCCAAAACAAGCATGTTCTGAGATGCCCACTCCACCTTGGGATTACGCGCAGTCACCTCATAACGCTGGGTGCCTCGTGCCTTGCGATTCTGCATGGTCAGCAGGAATGCATAGACAATGTGAATGACTACCAAGGCAGCCAAACCAAGGGTTGCAACTACGGCATACCAGTTGCCGCCAAGAAACTCGCAAATCATGTTGTAACCTGACGCAGAGAAAAGCGCTACTACGTTCATGCAACCATGGAAGGTGAGGAACAGAATCAGCGCAACGCCTGTAACAGACATTACAACTTTTCTACCAATAGATGAATTACATAACCACATAAATGATTGAAATTAAATTATTTAAAATGTTATTAATGGATGCTCTACAACGAATGCCACCTCAAAGGGGCACCATCATGATGGTCTTTCATACAGGTAATCTTCATTGATAATAGGTACAAAAATAATGTTCTGTGCGCAAAATTACTATAAATTCATGATAAATCAAAGTAATTTTTGGCAAAAATAAATTATTATGCGTAAATTTGCCGCTAAATTGCGAATTGCAATGTTCTAAGTTCGATTTATGATGAATCATTTGAAATACGACGTACTGGTGATCGGAGGGGGACACGCCGGTTGTGAAGCCGCCACCGCGGCTGCCAACATGGGAGCAAAAACCTGTCTCGTCACCATGGACATGAACAAGATTGCCCAAATGAGCTGCAACCCTGCCGTGGGAGGCATCGCAAAAGGGCAAATCGTCAGAGAGATTGATGCACTGGGAGGAGAGATGGCTCACGTGACCGATGCTACTGCCATTCAATTCAGAATGCTGAACAGAAGCAAAGGACCCGCCGTATGGAGCCCCAGGGCACAGTGTGACAGAATGAAGTTTATCGGTGAATGGAGAAGGGTCCTCGACAGGACTCCCCTACTCGACCTGTGGCAAGACCAAGCCGACGAACTGCTCGTGGAGAACGGAGAGGTGACAGGAGTGAAGACCATCTGGGGAGCTACTTTGCACGCCAAATGTGTAGTGATTACTGCCGGTACCTTCCTCAACGGACTGATGCACATCGGACGGAAGATGGTGCCCGGAGGACGCATTGCCGAACCTGCCGTAGCACATTTTACCGAGAGCATCACAAAGCATGGAATCCGACACAACAGGATGAAGACGGGAACACCCGTGAGAATTGACAAGCGTTCGGTAGACTTCTCTCTCCTGGAGATTCAGGACGGAGAAACCGACTTCCACCAGTTCAGCTTCATGGGACCTCACAGAAAACTTCAGCAACTGCCCTGCTGGACCTGCTACACCAACGAGGAGGTGCACGCCACCTTGGAAGCCGCACTCGATGACTCGCCGCTGTACAACGGACAGATACAGAGCATCGGTCCGAGATACTGTCCTTCTATAGAAACCAAACTGGTAACCTTCCCGGGAAAGAGTCAGCATCCGCTGTTTCTTGAACCCGAAGGAGAAGATACGAACGAGATGTACCTGAATGGCTTTTCGTCTTCTCTCCCGATGGATGTACAAATAGAAGCGCTGAGACATATCCCGGCGTTGAGGGAAGTGAAAGTATACAGACCGGGCTACGCCATAGAATATGATTTCTTTGACCCTACCCAACTGCAACACTCCCTGGAATCGAAAATAGTAAAGGGTTTATTCTTCGCAGGACAGGTAAACGGTACTACAGGTTATGAGGAGGCAGGAGGTCAAGGAACCATGGCGGGTATCAATGCCGCCATCAGATGTGCAGGCGGCGAACCTTTCGTCCTGCATCGCGACGAGGCTTACATCGGAGTGCTGATTGACGACTTGGTGACCAAAGGTGTGGATGAACCGTACCGCATGTTTACCTCCAGGGCGGAATACCGTATCTTGCTCCGTCAGGACGATGCAGACGCCCGACTGACAGAGAAGGCATACCTGCTGGGGCTCGCAAAAAGGGAACGCTACGACTGGTGGCTGAAAAAGAAATCGGAGATGGAGAACATAGAGCAGTTCTGCAGAGAGTGGACCGTCAAGCCCACTGCCATCAACGGGGCACTGGAGAAGCTGGGCACTACCCCACTGAGAGAAGGTACGCGCGTGGCAGACCTGTTGAGCCGACCTCAACTGAACTTTGAGATACTGAAAGAACTGGTACCTGAACTGAAGGCCAAACTGGAAAGTATCAACGAAAGAAAAGAGGAAATCGTGGAAGCTACAGAAATACGTATCAAATATAAAGGATATATTGAACGTGAGAAAATGGTTGCTGAAAAGATGCACCGATTAGAAAACATCAAAATAAAAGGCAGGTTCGATTATAGCGAGATGCAACAGCTTTCAACAGAAGCAAGACAGAAGCTCGCTGCTATCAATCCAGAAACACTGGCACAAGCCAGTCGAATCTCTGGAGTATCTCCCAGCGACATCAACGTCATGCTGGTACTACTGGGAAGATAACTTTTGCAGAATCTGTTTCACGTGAAACAAGTAAACATATCTATAATTATCACAATCATGAATAACGCTAAACTACTGGAAAATCTCCGCTGTATACCGGACTTTCCACAGAAGGGTATCAACTTCAGAGACGTGACTACCCTATTCAAGAACAACGAATGTCTGAACATCATGCTCGAAGAGCTGTATGAGATTTACAAAGACAGGGGCATAACAAAAATTGTAGGAATTGAAAGCAGGGGTTTCGTGATGGCTTCGGCTTTGGCATTGAAACTGGGTGCAGGAATAATCCTTTGCAGAAAGCCAGGCAAACTACCGGCCGAGACTGTTCAAGAAAGTTTTACGAAGGAATATGGCCGTGACACTATTGAAATTCACAAAGACGCGATTTCAAGCGACGACGTGGTATTGCTACATGATGACTTGCTGGCAACAGGTGGAACTATGAAGGCTGCTTACAACTTGGTCAAGAAATTCAACCCAAAAGATATATTGGTCAATTTCATCATTGAGATTACCGATGAAGGTTTGCATGGAAGAGACATCTTTGACCCTGGAACAGAAATAACCACTCTCCTGAAAGTCTAATCAACGCACTCTCCTACTCCCTGTACTCAGCTTAGTACTGAATGCAGGGAGTCTTTGATTATTTCTAATAAGAATTAGGAAATAGAGTGAATTTAGAAAGACAAGGTATAAGTAGGAGACAAGAGAAGAAAGCGAAAAAGAGTGGAGAACATCGGCACGCCTATCGTGACAATGGCTCCTGCATGACAGCTCTTGTATGGACAGCCATGTAATCGCTTACATGATATGATTAGATAAAAGTTTCACGTGAAACTTTAAACGACAAAGTATCTCTAAATACGTAAGTTATCAAAGGAAGAGTAATGTGAAACAGTAAAGAAAGAACATGAAAAAAGAAGATAACGAGAAACGTCTTGAAAGACTAAAAGAAATCGTCAGAAGTATGCCTGAGAAACCAGGCAGCTATCAGTATTATGACGAGAATGGTACTATTATATACGTAGGGAAAGCAAAGAATCTGAAAGCGCGGGTATCTTCGTATTTCCATACGGAAGTGGACAGATTTAAAACAAAAGTGCTGGTCAGTAAGATTCAGGACATTTCGTATACGGTTGTAAATACTGAGGAGGATGCCCTGCTCTTGGAGAACAGTCTGATCAAGAAATACAATCCTAAATATAACGTATTGCTGAAAGACGGTAAGACATATCCGAGTATATGTATAACGAATGAGATGTTTCCAAGGATTTTCAAGACAAGAGTCATCAATAAGAAATGGGGAAGCTATTATGGTCCTTATTCTCATTTAGGATCCATGTATGCAGTATTGGAGTTGATTAAGAAATTGTACCATCCGAGAACATGTCGTTTCCCTATTACAAAAGATGACGTTGAAAAGAAGAAATATAGTGTCTGTCTGGATTATCATATCAAAAATTGTGGCGGTCCTTGCGTAGGCAAGCAGTCTTACGAAGACTATCAGAGAAACATAGCACAGGCACGGGAGATACTAAAGGGCAAAACAAGAGAGGTCCTGAGGATGTTGCGTTCTGAAATGGAAGAATTAGCGGAGAAATTGGAATTTGAGAAAGCGGAAGAAGTGAAAAGGAGATACCTGCTCATCAGTGCTTTTTGCGCGAAAAGTGAGGTTGTCAGCCATACGATTGACGATATAGATGTATTCTCTATAACGAGCGATGAGAAGAAGGCTTATATCAATTACATTCATGTGACAGAAGGAAATATCAACCAATCATTCACCTTTGAGTATCATAAGAAATTAGACGAAAGCGACGAGGAATTATTGGCATTAGGTATCATAGAAATGAGGGAGCGTTTTCAAAGCAATTCAAAGGAGATAATCGTACCATGTATGTTGGATATTGAACTGAGCGGTGTAACACTGACAGTACCGCAGAGAGGTGACAAAAAGACGCTTTTAGACCTCTCGGTGATGAATGGAAAACAGTATAAGTTTGACCGTTTGAAACAGGCAGAAAAGCTGAATCCAGAACAGAAACAAACCCGTTTGATGAAGGAATTACAAGATAAAGTGGGATTACCGAAGCTGCCGATGCACATCGAGTGTTTTGACAATTCCAACATATCTGGAACGGATGCAGTGGCTGGTTGCGTAGTATTCAGAGCATTAAAACCAGCAAAGAAAGAGTATAGAAAGTATATTATCAAGACGGTAACAGGACCCGATGATTATGCCTCCATGCAAGAAGTGGTAAGAAGGAGATATACGAGAATGATAGAAGAGCATACTCCCCTGCCCGACCTGATTATTACGGACGGTGGACAGGGTCAGATGAGCGTGGTGAGAAAGGTTGTCGAGGATGAATTGGGACTCAATATTCCCATTGCAGGACTGGCAAAAAATGACAGACACCGTACCAATGAACTGCTTTATGGGAATCCTCCAGTGACGATAGCTCTGAAGACTGACAGCGAACTATTCCACGTTTTGACACGTATACAGGATGAAGTACATCGCTATGCCATCACCTTCCACAGGGACATGAGATCAAAGCATCAACTGAAGAGTGAATTGGACGAAATCAAAGGAATAGGACCTAAGTCGAAGGCTTTACTGATAGACAAGCTGAAGACAGTCAAACAAATCAAAGAAGCGGGTCTTGAACAATTAAAAGAGATATTGGGAGAGTCGAAAGGAAGCCTCGTATACGAGCATTTCCATGTCGAAAAAAAATGAGTGAACAGTAGATGGAATGTCATAAAAAAGCATTAACTTTGCACTATGAGAACCGTAATACAAAGAGTAAAACACGCCAGCGTTACAATTGACAAACAAGTAAAAAGTGCAATTGGAACAGGCTATCTCGTACTGCTTGGCATCTGCGAAGAAGACACGCGAGAAGACGCTGACTGGTTAATCAGAAAAATCATCGGACTACGAGTGTTTGATGATGAACAGGGAGTCATGAATAAATCCATTATGGAGGTCGGCGGGGAGATATTGGTGGTAAGTCAGTTTACCCTATATGCCAGCTATAAAAAGGGCAACAGACCCTCCTGGCTCAGGGCTGCCAAGCACGATATTTCCATCCCTCTGTACAATTATTTCTGCCAGCAACTGAGCCAAGAATTGGGTAAAAAAGTAGGTACCGGAGAGTTTGGTGCAGACATGAAAGTGGAGCTACTCAATGACGGACCTGTTACCATCTGCATGGATACAAAAAACAAAGAATAAAGGAGGGTACGATGAAACAGAACATACATAAAACAAGATGAGCATGATGAACAAGAAGGAAGAAATCACCCTGAGCGAGGCTCAAAAAATGGTCGACAACTGGATCAAGACATACGGTGTCAGATACTTTTCTGAGTTGACAAATATGGCTATTCTGACGGAAGAAGTTGGAGAACTCGCAAGAGTGATAGCCAGAAAATACGGTGACCAAAGTTTCAAAAAAGGTGAGAACAGTCAGCTTGGTGACGAGATGGCTGACGTACTTTGGGTATTGCTCTGTCTGGCCAATCAGACTGGCGTAGACTTGACGGAAGAGTTAAGAAAAAACTTCGACAAGAAGACACAAAGAGATAAAACCAGACATCTGGAAAACGAGAAACTCAAATCATAATTTTCATAGAACAAGCAGGAAACGCAAGTCATAAATCTCAATATAATAAACGAAAAAATCAAACAATAAATACCTATATAATTATGGCTGAACATTGTCATTGCGGACACCATCACCATGGTGGTGAAGAAAGACCTCTCAACAAATATGAGCAGGCTTTAGCTAAGTATAAAACAGAGCTTTCAGACGAGGAAGTGAAGAGTGCTGTAAGGAAAATCATTGCTGAAAAAGTACATGAAAACGATACGCCAGAAGTAAAGAAATTCCTGATGGGAAGCGTAGAACTGACCTCCTTGAAGACCACGGATTCAGAGGATAGCATACTGGCATTTACAGAGCGTGTTAACCAATTTGACGAACAGTATCCTGACCTACCCCACGTTGCTACCATCTGTGTCTATCCCTGCTTTGCCAAGACAGTCAGTGAAAGTCTGGAAGTAGAGGGAGTAGAGATTGCCTGTGTCTCTGGCAGCTTCCCTTCGTCTCAGGCACTCATTGAAGTGAAGGTAGCAGAGACAGCTCTCGCCATCAAGGATGGCGCAACAGAAATAGATATCGTCATGCCTGTAGGAAAGTTCCTGAGCGGTGATTATGAAGGCGTTGCTGATGAGATTAACGAGCTGAAGGCTGTGTGCGGTGAACACAAGATGAAAGTTATTCTTGAAACAGGTTGTCTGAAGACAGCGAGCAACATCAAGAAAGCAAGTATTTTGGCGATGTATGCCGGTGCGGATTATATCAAAACGAGCACAGGTAAACTGGAACCTGCAGCTACTCCAGAGGCGGCATACGTGATGTGTCAGGCCATCAAGGAATACTATGAAGAGACGGGCATACAGATTGGTTTTAAGCCTGCTGGAGGCTTGAATACTGTGATGGATGCCATCATATACTACACCATTGTCAAAGAGGTTCTGGGCGAAAAATGGCTGACGAACGAGTGGTTAAGACTGGGTACGAGCAGACTTGCCAACCTGTTGCTCAGTGAAGTGACTGGTGAAGAAACAAAATTCTTTTAAAAAGAATTACTCTATAAGATATCTACATTTTGAAGGTAGCTTCATCAGCATATGAAGATACCTTCATCAGCCAACGAAGGTACCTTCATAAAGCCATGAAGGTACCTTCGTTATTTATTGCGCTGAATGACGTAGTTGATATAAGCGATAAGGGATTCCTTAATATCTGGTTTTTGGATATATTGGTCGATGAAAGTGAGAGCCTGATTCTTAAACTCATACATCATTTTTTCAGCATATTCGATACCTCCATGCTGCTTGGTATAAGCTACCAATTCGGCAATTTCAGGAGGGGTAATTTCATGTCGTTTTACCTTGACAGCCAAGTCTTTGATGTGTGCGTCTGAAGTGTTATTGACAACATGAATGACAGGTAGAGTGAGTTTGCCTTCAGCCATGTCATTGCCAGTAGGTTTGCCTATTTCGGACGACTCATAATAGTCGAAAATATCATCTCTAATCTGGAAGATAATGCCTAATGTAGAGCCAAAGTTACGGGCAGCTTGGATGGCAATATCATCAGCGCCAGCAGAAAGCGCACCAACAGCACAACAGGCTTCGAAGAGGGCAGCCGTCTTCTGTCGGATGACATCATAGTAGACAGCTTCACTAATCTCTTGATTGTCTATATTGGAAAGCTGGAGTATCTCGCCACTTGCAAGAGTTCTACCCAATTCGGAGAGTATCTCAACAATGGTCAAGTTATTGGTTCTTGCTACCGACAACAATGCTGTAGACAAGAGATAATCACCAACCAGGACTGCCACCTGATTGCTGTAACTGGCATTTACCGAAGACTGACCCCGCCGCTCTGTGCTCTCGTCAACCACATCGTCATGCACGAGACTGGCAGTATGCAGTAACTCAAGACCCACAGCAGCATATTGAGCCATGTTGTTCACATTGCCGAAGTTCTTAGCCATCAAGAGTATCAACATAGGGCGCATACGTTTTCCCTGTCGCTTACTGATATGAGATAACACCTGAGAGAGGAGTCCGTCAGTATGCGTCAGCGACTGGTTAAACAGAGCCACGAAGTCATCCAATTCGTTCTGAATCGGTTTCTTAATCAACGATAAATAGTCCATTTCAAGAAATTTGTTACAAAATTACAGAAATATTCGGGATATAATGAATTTTTTTAGTAATTTTACAGAGAAAATAAAAAGAAAGATGGATAAATTGTTTCTTATCGACGCATATGCACTCATTTACAGGTCGTATTATGCCTTTATCAAGAACCCACGTATCAACTCTAAAGGGGTTAATACATCGGCTATCATGGGATTTCTCAACACACTAAATGAGGTACTCACCAAAGAGAATCCCACACATATCGGAGTCGCTTTTGATCCCGCTGGTCCAACCTTCAGACATGAAGCCTACCCAGAATATAAGGCGCAGAGGGAAGCGTGTCCGGAAGATATCAAGGCTTCGGTTCCTATCATCAAAAGGATATTAGAAGCATATCATATACCCATACTCGAAGTGGAAGGTTTCGAGGCAGACGACGTGATTGGCACGCTCGCCACTCAGGCTGGAGAAAAAGGTATAGAGACACTGATGCTTACTCCCGACAAGGACTATGCTCAACTGGTTACAGATAAGGTTAAGATGTTCAGACCCAGATTTGGAAACAATGGGTATGACACCTTGGGCAAGGAGGAGATACTGCAGAAATATGGTTTCATAGACACCAAACAGATGATAGACCTGTTGGGTCTCATGGGCGACGCATCAGACAATATTCCGGGATGTCCGGGCGTGGGAGAAAAGACAGCCTTGAAAATCATCAGTGAGTTTGGTAGCATTGAACAACTGCTGGAACATACCGAGGAGTTGAAAGGTGCTCTCAAGGTGAAGGTGACAGAGAACGCAGATAAGATTCGCTTCTCCAAATTTCTCGCAACCATCAAAGTTGACGTTCCTATACAACTGAACATGGAAGAACTGTGCATCAGTGAGCCTGACGAGTCGGAACTGATGAAAATCTTCGAAGAATTGGAGTTTAAGACCTTTGCTGACAGAATCCTTAAAAAAGACAAAACTAAGATAAAAAAAGAGAATCTTCAACTTGATTTATTTGCCGAAAATACGGACGAGGGGAAGGAAATTGATAATTTCTCCAGTTTTGAAACGATTAAAACAACAAATCATAATTACCAACTTATTGACAATCAAGAGTCAATGGAAAAGTTGCGTGATTATTTGTTGACATTTGATTTTGTCAGTTTAGATACTGAAACAACTTCTACGAACAGTATTGATGCAGAATTAGTTGGTTTGAGCTTCTCAGTGAAGGAAGGAGAGGCATTTTATGTGCCTATACCATCGGAATATGAAAATGCCGTAAAGATTGTTAACATATATAAAGAGGTATATGAAAGCAACAAAATAGTGAAGGTAGGTCAGAACATCAAGTATGATATGGAAGTATTAAGACATTATGGCATCAGAACCTGTATGCCCATGTTCGACACAATGCTTGCCCATTATCTGATACAACCCGAGCTGAGACACAACATGGATTACATGGCAGAAATATACCTGAAGTATCAGACCATACATATTGACGAACTGATAGGACCAAAAGGGAAGAGTCAGAAATCAATGAGAGAGCTGACACCAGAACAGGTATACGAATATGCAGCAGAGGATGCAGACATCACCTTGAAACTGAAAAACAAACTGGAACCAGAACTCAAGGAGAAAGGTGTCGACAGACTCTTCTATGAAATAGAGATGCCATTGGTAGAGGTATTGGCAGACATGGAGCTGAATGGTGCTACCTTAGACACGGAATCCCTGAAGGAAACATCGAAGATATTGAGCGGGAGACTGGAAGATATAGAAAAGCATATTTACGAATTAGCCGGTGAAACATTCAACATATCATCGCCTAAACAAGTGGGGGACATTCTGTTCGGTAAACTGCAAATCATGGAAAAACCGAAGAAAACCAAATCGGGACAATATGTGACTAACGAGGAGGTTTTACAGACTCTTGCCCACAAACATGAGATAGTAGAAAAGATACTGGAATACAGGGGTTTAAAGAAACTGTTGGGCACCTACGTAGACAGTCTTCCGAAGCTGATTAATGAGAAAACCGGAAAGATTCACACATCATTTAACCAAGCTGTTACAGCAACGGGACGACTATCTAGCAGCGACCCAAATCTTCAGAACATTCCCATACGAGGGGAAGATGGAAAAGAAATCAGAAAAGCATTCATCCCAGAAGAAGGATGCCTGTTCTTCTCAGCAGACTACAGCCAGATAGAGCTGCGCGTCATGGCGCATCTGAGCGGAGATGAGAACATGATTGAAGCCTTCACCCAAGGTTACGACATACATGCAGCAACGGCTGCAAAAATCTACAAGAAGACTATTGAAGAGGTGGAGCGTGACGAACGTACAAAAGCCAAACGAGCCAACTTCGGTATCATTTATGGCATAACCGTCTTCGGACTTGCAGAGAGACTAGACATCAGTCGCGACGAAGCTAAAATGTTGATTGACGGCTATTTCGATACCTTCCCCAAGGTGAAAGATTACATGGAGGCATCGAAAGAGGTGGCGCGTAAACAGGGCTACGTCACTACCCTATTCGGTCGTCGCCGCTATCTGCCAGACATCAACTCGAGAAATGCAACCGTGAGAGGATTTGCAGAACGCAATGCAGTAAATGCCCCCATACAGGGTACGGCTGCAGACATCATCAAGCTGGCAATGGTTCGCATCTATCATCGTTTCCAAGAAGAACAGATACGGTCGAAAATGATTATTCAGGTACATGATGAACTGAACTTCAGCGTCTATCCGGACGAAAAGGAAAAGGTTGAAAGAATCGTATTGGAAGAAATGCAGAACGCATTGAAGATGAGCGTACCTTTGGTGGCTGACAGCGGATGGGGAAGCAACTGGCTGGAAGCCCATTAAATAATGTGACGATGCATTCAGGTGGGTTCTATAAATGTGTTGATAAAACATATTCAATACAACAGACATGAGCATGAAAAAAATCAATAACATTCTGAAAGAGAAAGGAAAACTGCTGGAACTAATCCGTTTTGGTATCGTAGGAGTGCTGGCGGTGGCGATACACTATGGACTATACTTCATTTTGCTGCCATACATGGACAGGAACATCGCCTTCACCATCGGTTATGGAATCAGTTTTATATGCAATTTCCTTCTCTCCTCATGGTTCACCTTCCGGGTAAAAACCAGTTGGTCGCGCTTTGTAAAGTTTGGTGCGAGTCATGGCATCAACTACCTGCTGAATATCATTCTGCTGAATCTGTTTTGCTGGATGGGATGCCCGGAAAAGTGGGCTCCCCTACCCGTCTATGCTGTGGCTGTACCGTTGAACTTCCTGCTGGTACGTTTCGCGCTGACCAAGAAAATCAGAAAATAACACCCCTTTTATTTTGTTATCTGTCAGACTTACATTAACTTTGCAACTTCAAAACAAACATCTTACCTTCTCGAAGCGTCCAAGACAAAGGGCAAAGCGAGACTGGAAGAAACAAGAAGAAATATATATAAACAAGTAATATGGCATTAAAATGTGGTATTGTGGGACTGCCAAACGTAGGCAAATCCACTTTGTTCAACTGCCTGTCGAGTGCTAAGGCACAGGCAGCCAATTTCCCTTTCTGTACGATCGAACCCAATGTAGGTGTGATAACCGTTCCTGATGAACGTCTGACCAAACTGGCAGAACTGGTACACCCTGGCCGTATCGTTCCAGCCACCTGCGAGATAGTAGACATTGCCGGCTTGGTGAAAGGTGCCAGCAAAGGCGAAGGACTGGGAAACAAATTCTTAGGAAACATTCGTGAAACGGATGCCATCATCCATGTACTTCGTTGCTTTGAAGACGAGAACATCACGCACGTGGACGGGAGCATAGACCCGGTAAGAGATAAGGAAATCATTGATACAGAGTTGCAGCTCAAAGACTTGGAAACCATTGAGTCGAGACTGGGTAAACAGCAGAAAGCAGCTGCTGCAGGCAACAAAGAGGCGAAGATAGAAACAGCTGTTCTTGAGGCATATAAGGCAGTATTGGAACAAGGAAAGAACGCCCGTACCGTCAGCTTTGAAAGCAAAGACGAGCAGGATGCTGCACGCAACCTGTTCCTGCTCACCGCCAAGCCAGTGCTGTACGTATGCAATGTGGACGAAGCGAGTGCCAAGGAGGGTAACGAGTTCACCAAGCGCATCGAAGCTTTGGCTGCCGAAGAGGGTGCCGAATCGATGGTGATTGCCGCCAAGACCGAAGAAGACATTGCAGAACTGGAATCGTATGAAGACAAACAACTATTCCTCAGTGAACTCGGTCTGGAGGAAAGCGGCGTGAACAGACTGATCAAGAAGGCATACAGCCTGCTGAACCTGGAAACTTTCATCACAGCAGGTGAGATGGAAGTAAAGGCATGGACCTACCATAAAGGATGGAAGGCACCCCAATGCGCCGGTGTCATCCATACCGACTTTGAAAAGGGATTCATCCGTGCAGAAGTCATCAAATACGAGGACTATATCCAATACGGATCAGAAGCTGCCGTACGCGATGCCGGAAAACTCGGCATCGAAGGCAAGGACTATATAGTACAGGATGGTGATATCATGCACTTCCGCTTCAACGTGTAAAACGAATGATGATGAACCTTATCTCCTACATCTATTGGGACCCCAACCTGATGGCATTCGGCTTGGTGCGCTGGTACTCTCTGTGCTGGCTCATCGGCCTGTTGCTGGCATATCTTATCGTGAAGAACCTATATAAACAGCAGGGTATCAAGGCTGAACTTTTCGAACCGCTTTTCCTGTATTGTTTTGTCGGTATCCTTGCCGGAGCTCGTCTGGGTCACTGTCTGTTTTATCAGCCAGACTATTACCTCAGTTCGTTGAAACACGTGACAGAGATGATCATACCCATCCATTTTTTGCCCGATGGAGGATGGAAATTTACGGGTTATGAAGGACTTGCAAGCCATGGAGGGACACTGGGACTGATACTCGCACTATGGTTTTATGTACGCAGTACCAAGCTGAGTCTCTGGACCGTTTTGGACAATGTAGCGATAGCTACTCCTGCCACAGCCTGCTTCATCCGACTGGGAAATCTGATGAACTCAGAGATAATAGGCAAAGTAAGTGATGTGCCCTGGGCATTCATCTTTGCCAGGGTAGACAGTATGCCACGCCATCCCGGTCAGCTGTACGAAGCCATTGTCTATGCCCTGCTTTTCTTCATCGGTTATGCCCTCTACAGGAAATATCCGTCGAAGGTAGGCAGCGGATTCTTCTTCGGTTTCTGTCTCACTGCCATCTTCACTTCGCGCTTCTTCATCGAATATACGAAGGAGATACAAGAAGCCTTTGAGGCAAGTCTTCCCTTAGACATGGGTCAACTGCTCAGCATACCCTTCATCATCATTGGCATCGCCTGTATGTTGAGGAGAAAGACAGTATAAAAACAAAAGCTGACGGTATCTCTACTTACCTCCCAGTATCTTCTTGATACCATGAAGTTTATTCAATGCTTCCATGGGAGTGAGGTTATTGATATCGAGTCCGAGAATTTCATCACGTATCTGACAGAGCACAGGGTCATCCAGTTGGAAAAAAGACAACTGCATACCCTCGCGGCTCTGGCTGATAGCAGATGTAGGCTTTGCCATCTTTCCTACCTGTGCATTGTCAGTCTCCAGTTGTTTCAGAATGGCAGTTGCCCTTTTCACAATGCTCTTTGGCATACCAGCTATCTGCGCCACGTGAATACCGAAAGAGTGTTCAGAGCCACCCTTCATCAACTTACGGAGGAAGATTACTTTTCCATCAACTTCTTTGACACTGACATTGAAGTTTCTGATACGCTTAAAACTTTTCTCCATCTCGTTCAACTCATGATAATGAGTGGCAAAAAGGGTGCGTGCCTGTGCCTTTTTGTTCTCATGGAGATACTCGACAATAGCCCAAGCGATGGAAATGCCATCGTAAGTACTGGTGCCACGTCCCAACTCATCGAAGAGGACAAGTGAATGAGGAGTCACGTTGTTCAGAATATTCGATGCTTCGGTCATTTCCACCATAAAGGTTGATTCTCCCAGCGAAATATTGTCACTGGCACCTACGCGGGTAAATATCTTGTCCACCAGACCGATTTTCGCGCTCTCTGCCGGCACGAAACAACCCACTTGGGACAAGAGGACGATGAGAGCTGTCTGACGCAACAGCGCCGATTTACCAGCCATGTTCGGACCTGTAATAATCATGATTTGCTGACTCTCACTGTCCAGATAGATATCATTGGGCACAAAAGACTCACCCACGGGCAATTGGGTTTCTATGACGGGGTGTCTGCCTTCCTTGATGTCTATGATGTCTGAAGTGTCAATGACGGGACGAACATAATGCCTTTCTTCAGCCACTTTGGCAAAAGAGAGCAGACAATCAAGACGGGCAAGGAGGTTGGCATTGACCTGTATCTGCTGGATATAATCCTGAATGGTGGAAACAAGGTCGTTAAAAAGAGTTGTTTCCAAGGCAAGTATACGGTCTTCAGCTCCGAGAATCTTCTCCTCATACTCCTTCAGTTCTTGGGTGATATAACGCTCTGCCTGAGCAAGTGTCTGTTTTCTCACCCAGTCGGCCGGAACCTTATCCTTGTAAGTGTTTCTAACCTCCAGATAATAGCCGAAGACGTTATTATAGCCAATCTTCAGACTGGCTATTCCCGTCTGTTCAGCCTCTCTCTCCTGGATGGTCATCAGATAGTCCTTGCCACTGTAAGCTATCTGACGCAACTCATCGAGTTCAGCATTCACTCCGTTCTTGATGACTCCACCTTTAGATACCAGTTGGGGAGAGTCTTCACGCACCTCGTGCTCAATACGGTCGCGCACCGTCTCGCACAGACTCATCTGCTCCCCTACCCTTTTCAGAACTTCGTTATCGGCAGTAGAACAAGCAGACTTCAATGTAACAAGAGCTTGCAAAGCCAGCTTCAGCTGTACCACTTCACGCGGAGTGACACGTCCTACGGCTACCTTAGAGATGATACGTTCCAAGTCACCCACACGATGCAGCTGCTCGTCGACGCAGTGTCTGAAATCTGGTTTCTTGAAGAAATAATCCACGACATCAAGGCGCTCATTGATGGATTTCTCGTCTTTAAGAGGAAAGACAAGCCATCGGCGGAGCATACGTCCACCCATGGGAGAAACCGTTCGGTCAATGACCGTGAGCAAGGATGCACCGTCTTCCTGCATAGGTTGCACCAGTTCGAGACTACGGATGGTAAACTTATCCATACGTACGTAACTGTCTGCCTCGATACGCGAGATGGAGGTGATATGTGCTGTCTGTGTATGCTGTGTCATCTCCAGATAATGAAGGATGACACCTCCTGCCACGATACCGTGACGATAGCTTTCCACACCAAACCCCTTGAGACTTTTCACGCCAAACTGCTTCAAGAGTTTCTGTCGGGCTGTCTGTTCTACGAACACCCATTCATCCATCTCGAAAGTACAGAGCTTAGAACCGAAACAGCGCTCAAACTCTTCCCTTCTGCCACGTTCGTAAAGAACCTCCTTGGGTTGGAAATTACCCATCAGTTTTTCTACATAATCGGCAGAACCTTCGCCTGTGAAGAACTCACCCGTAGAGATATCCAGAAACGCAATGCCACAAACAGTCCTTTTGCCGTCAACATTTCCCATAGTAGCAAAATGGACAGCTGCCAGGAAGTTGTTTTCTTTGTAGTTCAGCACATTATCATTGATGGCAACACCGGGAGTAACCACTTCAGTGATACCCCTCTTGACCAGACCTTTAGCTGTTTTGGGATCTTCCAACTGGTCACAGATAGCCACACGCAATCCAGCCCTGACCAAACGAGGGAGATAGGTGTCGAGAGCATGATAAGGAAAACCCGCCATCTCTGTTCCCAAGGCAGCTCCGTTATTTCTGCGAGTAAGGGTGATGCCCAATATTTTAGCTGATGCAATAGCATCCTCACAGTAGGTTTCGTAAAAGTCACCGCATCTGAACAACAGCATGGCATCAGGATATTTTGCCTTCAGCTCATAAAACTGTTTCATCATCGGAGTGGTTGTCGGGTCTTTCTTTGCCATTATCTTTTCGGTTTAAGTGTGCAAAGATACTTATTTTTCTTCAGACAACGACATTATTCCGACACAAATTCCTCTACACTGACTATCTTTCGACGGTATCTCTGAGCGGTATATCAAACCAAAAGGTAAATCCTGTTTTTGGTTGACATATAATCCATCAAGCAACCTGTATAGATATTCAATCTCAAAAACCTTATGTCTTGGACAAGACGTATGAAAATTCCATTATTTGCAAATATTTTCATGATGTACTTGGAACAAAAAAAGCAACAGAAGACAAACATTAGATTTATTTGGAAGTTTGAGATAAAAGTTGTAATTTTGCAACTGACCTGATTAAGCATTGCTATTATGGAAGAAAGGACACCCAAACAAGAGGCAAAGCGCATACCATACGGTATGATGAACTTCGTGGCTATACGCGAGGAT
>CAMAHD010000048.1 GCA_945834405.1 uncultured Prevotella sp.
ACGCTGTTGGCGTGGCGGGAATGACATCTGAGGTGCTGACGAGCTTGATCTCCTTGTCCTGAAGGCTGATGCTCTGCTTGGTGGACACTTCATTGCCCGACTGGGTGTAGAAGCGCTCGCCTGGGAGGGAAATAATATATGGTCGGTTGGCTGATAAGGTTTTTTCTTTATAGATTATTTCTGTATCTACTTGATCATTCTTGGCGCAAGTGATAGTTGCCAACCAATATCCGAGGGTTTGCGTGGATATATATCGAGCGCCAATATCGGTGGTGTATCTATAGGGATTAAGCACCTCGCCATCCGCAGTAAGCTGCGCATCGAAAGGCAGGACTATGGTGTTCCATCCCGACTTGCCGTCAGCCCACGACCATGAGGCTCTGGTGAACTCAGCCTTATGACCGTTGAGCTGGATATCCTTGGGGCAGAAGAAGGGGCAGTAGTTAGTGGAGGTGCCTCCCTGAAGGATAATGTCGGTGAGAGCCTTGTCTCCGGCTATGGCATTTCGGGTCATACCCTCGGGAGCCTTGGTCACGGATTCATTGAAGAAGAAGAGGCAGTTGGGATTGCAATTGGTGAAGGCTGAGGCGATGCCTATGGGAGCCTCGTCGATGCTGACATAGCAGAGATTGGCATTGCCAACGGTGAGTGTGCTGATGTCGGTAGTCTCCCAGTTGCCGAAGAAATGCAGGCGGCTTGCGGATGCCAAGGCTGCCGTGGCTTCGGTGCTGTTTCTGTCGGATGCACTGAATATCTTGTCGGCTTCACCGTCGAGGCCTGTTGTCCAGCATCGAAGTTCGGGCTCCACGGGAACAGTGAACCAAAAGGGTTCACCATCTTGGGGAAGTCCCACGGTGGCGTTGGTCTTGAAGGGACAAGTCTCGGGTACATCCACGATGGTGGGATTGTCGAAGTCACCGTAGAGCACCTTGAAGTGGAAGGTCTCACCCTCTGTGCCCGGAATGGTCAAGCAACATTTGTAAACATCGTCGGTAATGCTTCGTCCGATGCAACGCAGCTTGCCGTCCTCGGTATATACCGCCACCTCGTAGTTGGTGAGTCTCTCACCGTTGCGACCCCATCGGGCACAAGTGACGTAGGTCATATTGTTAGGGAAATCACTCGTGAGCACGAAGTCCTGGAAATACGTAGGACGGTCGTACACCTCGTCGTACTTGCCGTTCTTGTCAGGCTCCGTGTCCCAAGCCCACAAGCTGCATGTAGTTAGAAACATGCAGACCAAGGTCAGTAAAAATCTCTGTTTCATCTGTACAATCATTTTATTCTTTGCAGTTTGTTGATGCAAAGTTAATAAAATTTATACAGACCTTCGTTTATAAGGGTTGTAAGGTGTCTGTTTTTGTCTGACTTGTTGTATCAATAAAAATACACATACTGATTATCAAACACTTAGCAATAAAAGAGAAAACTACTCAAGCACCGAATTTATAGTTTGGTTTTCTTGAATTCGGCAGGCGTAATACCAAATTGTTCAACAAAACGACGGTGGAAAGTGACCCTCTCCAGACCACATTCATTGGCTATCGCCTCCATGGAATAGTCGGGATGTTCCTTCATCATCACCACCGCATGGTTGAGACGCAGACGGTTGAGATAGCTGGGGAAGGTACACTGGGCATACTTCTTGAACAGCGTCGAGCACTGGGTCTTGTTGATGTTCATCATCTGGCACAGGGCATCGCGCGAGAAGTCGGACTGGAGGTAGAGCTGCTGTTCGCGTATGGTCTTGTCGATATACTCAAAGAGTTCATGCTCTGCCTGGTCTTGAGGATTGTCTGCCCTGCCCTTCTCTGCCAACTGCATCAGCTGGAGTTTTTCCTCGATGTTGAGCACCACTGCCTTGTTCTTTCTCTGGATGATACGGTTGTAGCGGATGCCGACTACAATGACGCCAATGGCAATAGCAATGATGACGAAAGACACGCCGAGGAAGATGCGGTTATGCAGCAATAGGGCATCTTTCTCGATGAGCTGTATGTCCTTGTCGCGCGACTCGTATATCTCCGACAGTTCCATGGCTGCCTGCTTCTGGTTGCGCAGGTTGATACTGTCCTTGATGCTGAGTATGCGCCGGAAATAGCTGTTGGCACGCTTGTAGTCACCCAGTCCCTGACAGGCTTCCAGACCGTTGCACAGCACTTCGTCGATATAGACGGTATTCAGGGTGTCACGGTTTCGATAGAGCTCTTCCTCCTTGACGGTTCGCTCTAAAGCCTCCTTGTATCTGCCACAGAGCACCTCGTAGAGTGCGGGCACGTTCTGTCCCATGTCACTCTTCACGTAGTCCGTAGCCAGCATCTTGCGATAAGCAGCTTCTGCCCTCGCCTTGCTGCCCGCATTGTAGAATACGCAGCAAGCCATGGAGAGATACTGTGCCGTGGTCTTGTCGAGAAGTCCCTCGGCAATGTCGGGAAAGGAGGCAAGGCGACTGATGGTTTCCTCGCAGGCTGCCGTCTTGGCAAGTGCCTCGCGGTAACGGCCTTCGCCGTTCAGGTATTTCATCTCCTGCAACATCAGGAAAAGCATGTCGGAGACGTAGACCCAATGGGGAGTCTTGTCGATGATGTCACGATAGAGCGTGATGGAGCGGTCGAAATAGCGGTAAGACTCTTCGTGGTCGCCAAGCTCGTACTTCGTGAAGGCTATGAACTGATAGAAATAGGCGAGTGCCTCATCGTCGCCCACGGCGTGAGCCAGCTCAGAACCTTCGGTAGCCATGGTGCAAGCCTGAGCGAAACGGCTGATGGCATAGTTAAGGGCTGTGAGCACCCGGGTCACCGTGATTCTGGGCAGCGTGTCGTTCTTGATAGACGGGTCGTTATATGCTTTCATGGCATATTCCATACCCTTCTTCGTGTCATAATAGGCATTGACGTATATCATCGTCCTGAGCACGTTGATCTTGACCGTTCGCATCTTATGCGTCTTCTCTGCCTCGTCAAGAAGGGTGAGGGCTTCCTGCGGCTTGGTGCGGCATATCTTGTTGATATACTCTGCCGTATAGAGACTGTCGGACGGAGGATTGGCTGAGGCAGCAGCAGAAGAGCCAGCAGAAGAGCCAACACGTTTGTCCTGACTGCAGGCGGTACAAAGAAGCATGACAAAGGCTATCGTCATACACCTTATTATATTATAATATACGTGTTTTCCTTGATTCATAAAAAATAGTATATAGGTCTTCATTTGCCTGCAAATGTACGCTTTTTATTCCGACAGGACAAATATAATGCAGTAAAAAAAAAGCATACATCTATAAAAAGTAACAATAAATGAAGCATTCTGTCATATTTCTCTGTTTTTTCATAGCAATATAGAAGGCTGTATCAATGTTTTTTTGTAACTTTGCAGCGGAGTAAACATCCTGTAGGCAATTGGCAGACGCTTCTATTAATCGGAAACCTGTTTACTACTGAAGACGAATAGAATACCCATATATACTACATATCATACAATTCCATAACCATGCCATCATTACTATTGTCCATTCTGCTGTCTACAGCAGCTACCATCGCCCAACTACAGGCAGAGATAGAACTCCTGCAAGTGAGGTCGAAAGTCAACTTCCTGTCTCTCTGTGTCGTCATCTGTGTCATGATGATTTTCTTCATGTGGGGTATGAAGGAGCACCACCGCAAACACGTCATGATGCTGGAGCGCAAGAACCATGCCCTGCAGAGAGCCAACAAACAGGCTGCCGAAGCCCGCAATTATGCAGAGCATGTCTCGGACATGAAGACTATCTACACCAAGAACCTCGCCCACGAGATACGTACTCCCCTGAATATCATGTATGGATTTGTTCAGGTGCTGAACGACCCGAACATGCAGCTCGGAGACAAGGAACGGCAGGAAGTGATCGTAGCCCTGCACGAGGGATGCGAACAGCTGACTAAAGTGGTAGAAAACATTGACATCGTTGCTGCCAAGCTCGACCAGCTCGACTCGCTCTCTAAGGTCGAGTCGGTGCTGAAAATGGATATCAACGATACGCCCAATCCTGCAGCCGAAATGCTCACCAAACCATCTGAAACTCCCACCCCATCATCTATTGACCCGGCACTCCTCGTCTAAGTGCTTATGCATTCCCGTCTATGATTCATAATACCTACCCATTTCCACCTGTCCTACGCTATGGGCTTGCCGTACAGCATCTGCTGGCTGTCTTTGCGGGTACCATCTTCGTACCCGTCGTACTCGGACTGCCCATTGCCTTAGCGTTGCTGTTCTCCGGAGTAGGAACATTGATGTTCCACTACTTCACCGACAACAAGATGCCCCTGTATTTCAGCTCTTCCTTTACGGTGCTGGCTGGCATGGCATACATCCGACAGACTGCCATACAAAGGGGATTGCCCGACGATATCGGGCTCTGCTATGTCTGTCTCTGTTCGATGCTCATCGGACTGATATACATCATCATCTCACTGCTCATCCGCTATGTTCCTAACCGCATCATCAGAAACGTGTTCTCACCTGCCCTGGCAGGTCCCATCATCATGGTGATAGGTCTGGACATGCTCTTTTCGTCTACCTATTCTATCAAGACCGACTGGATAACTGGTGTCGTTGCCATCGCTGCCGTAATCATCGCACAGTATCTGGGCAAAGGGGTGACACGTATCTTGTCTGTCTCTATCGGTGTAGCGACAGGTGTTGTCGTTGCTGCTCTCAGAGGTACTGTTTCCTTCGAAGCCGTAGGCAATGCCGTATGGCTTGCCACACCCTTCAACCATGACTACATGGCTTTCCGCATACTGGAACGACTGGATGGAGAGATGCTGCTGACCGTAGTGCTCACGGCCATACCCCTGTCGCTGATAGCCCTCGGAGAGCATATATCGGATGTCATCATCATCTCGCGTACCACCCATACGGACTACATGCGCACCATCGGACTGCAACGCACCATCAGTGCCAACGGACTGAGCACGGTGCTGGCTGCCGTCTTCGGCTGTTCGCAAACCACTGCCTATACACAGACGACGGGACTTATACAGCTGAACCGTATCTGCGACCCCAGCCTTCTACGCATCGTCGCAGGCATGATGATAGTCATTGCCTGCTGCCCCAAGATAGGGGTGGCTGTAAGCTGTATACCCGTAGCTGTCATCGGAGCTATCACCTTTATCATGTACTGCATGGTGATATACATAGGAGGACGCACCATCTGTCAGGGAGCAAAGAAGGAAGGGAACGTACGTTCTATCGCCATCATCTCTGCCGTCATCCTCGTCTATGCCATCATCAAGCTGATCTTCGACGGCGGCATCTCTCTGGGACATACTACCATCACATCTATCACTGCCGCCTTCCTGGTTGGTCTGATTCTCAACATTGCCATTCCTCGCAGACATGAAGAAGAAAATAGTTAACCTTTTCGGTTTCAAACCACAGATTCATTCACTCGGTACGGAGACTTTTGCCGGTATAAGTACCTTCTTTGTCATGGCATATATCCTGGCACTGGCTCCCCTCGCCTTTGAAGGTGTTGGAGGCAAGGAGGATCCTTTTCCCACGGGTGCCCTCTTCACGGCGACAGCCCTGGTAAGTGCCATCAGCACCTTTCTCATGGCTATCTATGCCAAAAGACCCTTGGCCGTGGCTCCGGGAGTAGGATTGCTGTACTTCATCAGCGGTGCCCTGTGTACCACCTTGGGCTACTCCTGGCATTTCGCCCTGACAGCCATCTTCATCGAAGGACTTATCTTCATGGCTTTGTCTTTCTCCGGATTGCGCGTACTGATTATCGAGTGCATCCCCATCTCCATACGCTGTGCCATCGGCGTAGGCGTAGGCTTCTTTCTCGCTTCGTTGGGACTGAAGAGTGCGGGACTGGCCAATTCCAGCACTTCCATCGTTTCGCTCGCCAGCTTTGTGACAGAGCCGGAGAAACAACTCTTTGCCATCTGCGTGCTGCTGACGGGTATTCTGATTATCAGTAAGGTGAGAGGTGCCATCTTCATCAGCATCGTCACGACAACCCTCATCGGCATACCTTTAGGACTAACGCATATTGACTCCATAGCCAGTATGCCGGAATCTCCCCTGCCGCTATTCTGCAAGATGGAATGGAGCGAGGAGATTTTCTCCGTTGACATGTTTGTATGCGTGGTTTCTATCCTTTTCTTGGATATGTTTGATACCATCGGTACCGTTCTCGGTGTGTTGGGAAACAGCAACATGAGCCGTTCTAACGGACGAGTGTCGCGCATGTCACAGATACTGCAGGTGGATGCTATCAGCTCCATGCTCAGCGGCATCTTCGGAACCACTACCTGCACCAGCTACTTGGAGAGTGCGGCTGGCGTGGCTGAAGGTGGAAGGACGGGCATCACCGCACTGGTTACAGCCCTCTGCTTCCTGTTGGCCATCTTCTTCGCGCCTCTTTTCCTGGCTATCCCCAGTGTTGTTACGGGAGCCATCCTGCTGGTAGTCAGCTTCCACATGTTTGCTGCCATCAAGCATATCAACCTCACCAATCCTGTTGAAGCCATCCCCTCGGTCATGGTCATCCTGATGATGGCTGTCACGGGCAGTATCAGTGACGGCATCGTGGTGGGTGTGATTGCCTATGCTGCCTTCAACCTGTTCTCTGAACTGAGAAAGGAACATATACGCAAAAAAGAGGGGAAGCTATTGTCGGATTAGTGCCTCGCACTTCCGTCATAGCTTCCCCTCATCTATTACTGACTGATATTCCTATCTTCTATTTCTGAAGGCTGTTCCTGTCATCATACGCCTTCAGACGTTCCGTTGCCTTGTCAATCATATCCTGTGTGCCGGAACCGTCACTGACGTATTTGACCACCATCTCTGCATAGGCAATGGCTTCCTGACAGGAGGCGGTGGCAGCAGAAGGCGAGTTCTTGACCTTGGACAGCAAAGACAGCAGCTCTGTCAGGTCTTCCAACTCTGGCAGATTGCCCGGACGCATGGTATTGAGTGCGGCATTCAGGACGGCAGCTTTGCTGTTGACGGAATCCTGAGACAGATGGATATCCTCACTGTCAAGCAAAGCCTTGCTCTCCGAATAGCAGGCACGCAGGCGAGACAGTCCGTGCTTTGCCCAAGGTGCATATTCAGGCACCTTGACCGCCATCTCCTCCCAAGCCTGCTGGGCTTCTATACGAGAACGGGCATCGAGCAGCAGCTCTTCCAAAGCCGACTTGTCCAGTTTGTTGCGGGCTATCATCTCGCGGATGCTTGCCGGCAGTCTGTCGATGGCAGGAACAGGCAGTTGCAAGCGGAAATAACGGGTTGCATGTTCGTTTGCCATATAGTCGGGAATAAAGGTATGTTGGGCTACCGTCAGAGAAAGAGGAGCTGCGGCATCAGAGGGAGTCAGCCTCAATGGCACCTCGGCAAGCTGTTCGCTAAGCGTGAGGGTAGCCTCATCCCACGAGGAGATGCCCGTGGTTGCCATGACCATAGGACCTGCCATCAACGCTCCTGCCCACATGGGCTGATACTGACGGGGCGACGGCTCTCCCTCGACAACAGCCAACTGCATCTTGTCGGGAGCAAAATCCAAGTGCTTGGTAAAAGGCATCACGATACTCACCCTGTCCTTGGAGGTCCACATGCGCTGGGGTATCTCGACGTATGTACCGGGCTGACAGTTCTCCTGAATCACCCTGCCATTCAAGGAAACGGCAAAGCCTTCTGTAGCCCAATAAGGCACGCGCAACTTCAGACTGAAGCGTCCGCTGCCCTTGATGACACGGATGGTTGAACGGTCGGCAGGCCATTCGCACTCCTGCCTCAAGGTTACTCCCTTGCTCTTCCATTCCACCTCCGTGGGCAGATACAGTGCCACCCAAAGGGTCTTGTTGTTGGCAAAGTAGGCTGCCTCCTGATACTTCACATGGTTTTCCGCTCCCGTTCCACCACAGCAGGAGGCTTGGGGAGTCTCATTGCCAAAAGGTTTGGAAGCATTCAGTCCCACTGCATACTGATAGGTTACGCCATAGTCGGCATCGTTGAGCGAGCCGACAATCTGGTTATACAACACCCGCTCGTAATAATCCATATAAGCGGCATTGTCCGGGTCGTAGCCATTGAGGTCCTTGGTCAGCTTAGCCAGATTATAGGCGCAACAAGTCTCATTGATAGTAGGTTCGGGCTTGGTCTTTCCCTCCCACGAAGAAGCATTGCCGCAGAGACTGAGCATCTGGGTGTAAGGCTGTCTGAACATCTCGCCGTTGCCCACGCCACCCATGGCATAGCGATAGCGTCCCTGCACGAAGGACCAGAAGTTTTCTGCAAGGTGATAATAGTAAGGATTGCCATTGCTCTGATAACTGCGCAAGGCTCCTATAATCATAGGTATATGCTGATTGGCATGGCGGTTGCGAATGGCATCCTCATTACGGGACAGCGGCTCAAAGAAGGCAGGACTGTCGAAATAGTTGGCGGCTTCCAGCAGTCGGGTACGGTCTTCAGCACTGGAAACCATCTCAGACAGACGCGCCAGAGACTCCGCCATACCTCCCACTTCTCCGGCAATATACATGTTCCACATCTCGTATCTGTTGCCGGGACGTGCCCTGCGTTCCTCGCGCGTTCCGTCAGTCTTGACATAGGTACGATAATGCAGGCGATTCCACACCCATAATCCCATGTCGCGCGCTATCTGCAGTGCCTTGGTACAGGTTTCGCGGTCGTCAAAACAGTTGGCAATGTCTATCAGACCGGCGAGCTGCTTGTGGATAGTATAATAAGGTGCCCACACGCCGCTCTCGTTGTTATAAGGACTGTATTTCTCTATCAAGACGCAATGCTGGGGTGGAATGGCATTCAGATACCCATAGCCATAATGAGCATAGTCTTTCTTGTATGTGTCGAAGGCATCCCAAGTACCTTTCATGCCTTGCATTTCCTCATCGGGAGCCAAATCGCGCGCCTCACGATAGCGTCCCAGCTGTTCATCGAAGACGAAGGTACGCTCCTGACACTCACGCATCTCACGAACCATACGCTTGATGTTATCAGAGAGTTGCCTTTTCTTCAGCTCGTCAGTGCAACAGGTATAGGCAAAGGCAAGCGCCGAAAGATAATGTCCCGTTCCATGTCCCTTCAGTTTGGTGGTGGGCGAGTCCCATCCGTCAGATACCGTATAGCCATCAGTAGGCAGCCCGTAGGTGTCACGATAGTTATAAAGCTGCTGGGAAACATCGAGCGAGAGCAGGTGGTCGATGTCTCTGTCTCTGTTCTGTGTCAACCTGTTCTCCCCTATCAGACGAACCCAAGAAAGGGGAAGCGGTGCAGCCACGGGATTCCTGTCCGGTGTCTGCCACTGTCCCCCTACTCTCACGACAGCCACGACGGGATAGCCATTGTCTGTCGTATTGTCTCCTATGACAAAGCCCTTGACTTCATATTCGCTGTTCAACGGCATGGCTGCCTGTTGCCTTTCCACAGAGGCTCCGGCATTGAGCCATCTCACCTGACGGAAGGCTCCTGTTCCATCACTGTAACTGACCCAAAGTCTGTAAGGCAGACGAGGGACGGTTCCCTCGGGGGTCTCCACACGAAGGGTATCGACCGACAATATCTGGCGCAGAGTATGCGTCGGGGTCTCTGCTATCGCTGTGGCAGCTGATGTAACAGCCACCATGGCTGCCGTCAAAACATGTTTCAGTTCTGTCATGGTGTTTATGTTTCGCATGCCAAATCCTGTACCATCTCACCCAAGGTAGGATGAATATGCGTGATGTCGGCAAGCTGGGAAGCAGTGGTATGGGTACACATGAGCGCAGCCACTTCCTGTACCATGTCAGCCACATGGGCACCGTAACCATGACAGCCCAGAATACGTCCTGTCTCTGCATCGACCATCATCTTGACCATTCCCTCCGTCTCGTTCATGGCTAAAGCCTTGCCATTGGCACGGTGGAAGACCTTGCGGCATACGTAATTCAAAGATTGTTCCTTGCAGGCATCCTCACTGAGACCGACACTTGCTGCCTCGGGACGAGTGAAGACGGCGGAAGGCATCACCGACAGGTCTATCTGGTCGGGACGACCGAGGATATGATTCACGGCATGTATGCCCTGCATCGTTGCGGCATGTGCCAACATCTGCCGTCCGTTGACATCACCGATGGCATATACTCCTTCCACATGGGTCTGGAGATGTTCATCTACCTCAATGCCCTTCGGACTATACGTTATTCCGGCACGTTCCAACTGCAACTCCTCCAAACGGGGAGCGCGACCGACAGCCATCAAGACACGGTCGGTTTCTACTCTTTCTGTCTTGCCCTTCCTCTCATACTCTACAGCTCCGGGAAGAACAGCCTTGACGGCCGACTGCATCACAAAGGTGACACCTTTCTTCTCTAAAGACTTGCGCAGACGCTTGGCTATATCACTATCCAGTACTGGCAGACATTCCATGAGAAACTCTATCACCGTCACGTCGCATCCGAAACTGCTGAAGATACTGGCGAACTCCATACCGATGACACCGGCACCGATGATACAGAGACGACGGGGGAGAGAGGTGAGACTCAACATCTCGTCCGAACTGACTACCATGCTCTCATCGCATGACTCCAGACGGAGCATACGCGGACGTGAGCCCGTGGCAATGATGATGTGAGGAGCCGTATACTCCTCGTCACCGATGGCTACGGTATGGGGAGCTACGAAAGAAGCCTCTCCACGCACCAATGTGATGGATGGCGAGGAAAGGAGTGTCTCTATGCCTCCACGCAACTGTGCCAGCACCGCCTCTTTACGTTCCATCACTTTGGCGTAGTCGAGCGACGAGGTCAAGGCAGCTCCATCCTCCATTCCGCTCAAGCCAAAGAGGGATGCTTCGCGGATGGTATCTATCACCTCAGCATTACGAGCCAGCGTCTTGGTAGGAATACACCCTACATTCAGACAGGTTCCACCCACCTGGGCACTTTCGGCTATCACCACTTTCTTGCCTGCCTTGGCTGCATATTCAGCGGCGCGGTACCCACCAGGTCCCGCGCCGATGATGATCAAATCAGTTGTTGTCATATCACTCTGCCTTGAGTTGGTTCCATGTTACTACGGGATGCTTGGCTGCCAGCACATCGTCCACACGACCTATCGGGGTGTTGTGGGGTGCTGACTTCACATCCTCCGGACATTCCACAGCCTCCTTGGCTATGCGACGCATCACCTCGATAAAGCCATCTATCGTGTCCTTGCTCTCGTTCTCCGTAGGTTCTATCATCAGCGACTCATGGAAAAGGAGGGGGAAATAGATGGTGGGAGCATGATAGCCATAGTCGAGCAGACGCTTGGCTACATCCATCGTGGTGACACCCGTAGACTTATCCTTCAGACCATCAAATACGAACTCGTGCTTGCACAGTCCATCGATGGGCAGCAGATAGAGGTCCTTGAGACTCTCTTTGATATAATTGGCGTTGAGGGTTGCTAACGGACCTACCAGCTTGACATTCTCTCTGCCCAAGGTAAGGATATAGGCATAGGCACGCATCATCACTGCAAAATTGCCCTGATAGGGACTGACACAGGGAAGGAAAGACTCCAGTCCCTTGCGCACACCTACAGGTCCGGCTCCGGGACCGCCACCGCCATGAGGCGTGGAGAAGGTCTTATGGAGATTGATGTGCATCACGTCGAAACCCATATCGCCTGGGCGACAGGCACCCAGCATCGGGTTGAGATTGGCTCCATCGTAATACATCAGACCGCCACAGGCATGAACCATCTCGGCTATTTCGGGAATGTTCTTCTCAAAGAGACCCAAGGTATTGGGATTGGTCATCATCATGGCAGCAACACTGTCGTCCAACAGCGTGCGCAGATGTTCCACATCCACCGTTCCGTCAGCCAGACTCTTGACCTCTACCACCTCCAGTCCACAGACAGCAGCAGAGGCTGGATTGGTGCCATGGGCAGAGTCAGGAACAATCACCTTGATACGTTTGTCGTCACCCCTGCTCTCGTGATAAGCACGTATCACCATCAGTCCCGTCAACTCGCCATGTGCTCCGGCGAAGGGCTTGAAGGTAAAGGCAGAAAGTCCCGTCAGCTCGCAGAGCGAACGCTCCAAGAGAGTTACCACTGCCTGTGCACCAGCCGTCGTAGACTTGGGCTGCAGGGGATGCAGACCTGCAAACTGGGGCATGGCAGCCACCTCTTCATTGATGCAGGGATTATACTTCATGGTACAGCTACCCAGCGGATAGAAACCATTGTTTACACCGAAGTTATTGGCACTATGGTTGGTATAGTGGCGCACCACTGTCATCTCGTCACACTCAGGCAGTTCGGCATCGTGGGCACGGCGCAGCTGCTGCGGCACCTCATAGTTTCCGAAACGGTTTTTGGGCAGCGAATATCCCCGTCTCCCTTCGTGCGAGAGTTCGAATATCAGATTGCCATATAGTTTGTTGTTCATCGGATTAGAATATTTTGATTACAGAACTACATCAGTTTTACCAGCATGTCAATCTCCTCCTTGGTGCGTTTCTCTGTCACGGCAAACATCAGGGTATGTTCGTCCACCTTGACTCCGGCAAAGAAGCCATTGTCGGCACAACGCTGCTGCAAGGCATCCACATCGCCGTCGTAAGTGACACAGAACTCATTGAAGAATTCCCTGCCGGGGAAGGCGGGTTGGAAATGTCCCGTTGCCAAGAGCTTGTCGTACAGCAGATGGGCACCGGCATAAGACAGTTCAGCTGCTTCTTTCACTCCCTGCTTGCCCATCAATGAAAGGTAGATGGTGACAAAGAGTGCCATGAGTGACTGGTTGGAGCATATATTAGACGTGGCTTTCTGCCTGCGGATATGCTGCTCACGTGCCTGAAGGGTCAGCACGAAGGCACGCTGTCCGCGATTATCCTGCGTCATGCCGACGATACGTCCCGGCATCTTGCGGATGAGTTTCTCGGTACAGCACATATAGCCTACATAGGGGCCACCGAACGACATGGGTATGCCCAGACTCTGTCCGTCGCCTACTGCGATGTCGGCTCCCCATTCAGCCGGTGTCTTCAGCACCGCCAAGTCGGCAATGATGCTGTTGACAACCATCAGTGCCTTGGCCTGATGAATAGAGTCGGCAAAGCCTGTGAAGTCTTCAACGATACCATAACGGTTGGGCTGCTGCAGGATGACTCCAGCCACGCCACCCTCAGCCAGCTTGGCTTCCATGTCAGCCTTGTCGGTATGGCCATTGTCGGCAGCCACCGTCAGCAGTTCGATGCCATGGAAATGGGCATAGGTACGCACAACCTCCAGCACTTTAGGGTCGAGCGTGTCGGAAACGAGCACCTTGTTGGCTTTCTTTCCTGCAGCCACACACATCATGGCAGCCTCTGCCGTGGCAGTAGCACCGTCATAGAGAGAGGCATTGGAAATATCCATTCCCGTCATCTCAGCCATCATCGACTGGAACTCAAAGATGTAGTGGAGCGTGCCCTGTGATATCTCAGCCTGATAAGGCGTATAGGAAGTCAGGAACTCCGAACGGCTGATGATGCTGGGGATGACCGAAGGGGTATAATGGTCGTAGACACCAGCACCTGCAAAACAGGTAAGCAGACGGTTCTGACTTCCCAGTCGCTCAAAGAGCTGCCTTACCTCCATCTCGCTCATGGCCTCGGGCAACTGGTAGTCACCCTTGAAGCGGATGCTGTCGGGCACTTCGGCATAAAGGTCGTCAAGACTCTTGACGCCAATCTTGTCGAGCATTGCCTGAATATCCTCCTCCGTATGTGGAAAATACTTATAAGCCATTATAATAATACGTATAGAGTTGTCGGGAAGGATTATTCACACTTGCTGTCGTAGGTCTGGGCATCCATGAGGTTCTCCAGCTCGGAGGGATTGGTGAGTTTCACCTTGATAATCCAGTTTTCAAAGGCATCCTCATTGATGAGCTCGGGAGTATCTTCCAGAGCTTCGTTCACTTCCACTACGACACCACTCACGGGAGAGTAAAGGTCGCTGGCAGCCTTCACGCTCTCGACAGCTCCGAAATCCTCGCCGGCAACAACCTCATCGTCCACTTCGGGCATATCCACATAGACCACGTTGCCCAGGGCATGCTGTGCATAATCGGTGATGCCAATATAGCCATACTCGCCTTCTACTCTCACATATTCGTGTGACTCAGCATAATAGAGTCCTTCAATAACTTTTGCCATAATTCGATTGTTTTATGAAATATTTAGTAACTTGATTTCGTTGATTGATTATTTCTTGTAGTGTTTGTCATAGAACTTCTTCTTGACAACGACACCGGGGAATACCTTCTTGCGGATCTGCACCTCCACGGGAGTGTCCAACTTGGCATAACGGCTGTCGATGAGAGCCATACATACGCTCTTGTCCGTAGAGATGGTATGATAGCCCGTCGTCACCTCGCCAATCACTTCGCCATCTTTCAGTACGGCATATCCGTGACGAGGTATCGCCTTGTCAGCCAGCTCGATGCCTACCAGCTTCTTTGCCACGCCCTGTTCTTTCTGAACAACGAGTGCCTCACGTCCGATAAACTCAGCCTTATCCAGCTTGCAGAACATGCCCAGACCAGCCATGATGGGAGAAATGTCTGCCGACAATTCATCGCCATACAGAGGCAGTCCCACCTCGAAACGAAGGGTGTCACGGCATCCCAATCCGCAGGGTTTGCAGCGTCCACTCTCCATCAGCTTGTCCCAGAAAGTACGGATGGCATCATGCGAACCGTAAATCTCGAAACCATCCTCACCGGTATAGCCCGTACGGCTGACTATCAGGATTTCGCCCTGTTCGATAGTCTTGGAGGTATAGAAGGTCAGCTCGCTGCATGGCAGACCGAGCACCTGTTCGACCACCTCCTCCGACTTGGGTCCCTGGACAGCTATCTGTCCGTAGTATTCAGAACGGTTCTGCAGGTCGACATTGAAACCCGCTGCCTGCTCCTTCATCCAAGCCCAGTCCTTATCGATATTGGCAGCATTGATAACGATGAAGAAGTCCTGTTCTGCCATCTTGTAAACCAAGAGGTCGTCCACGGTACCTCCATTCTCGTAGAGCATCATGCCATAGAGAATCTTTCCCGCAGCCATGCCACTGACATTGTTGGTAAATATATGATTGACATAGCGTTCGGCATCCGGACCTTTCACGGTCACCTCGCCCATGTGAGACACGTCGAACACACCGCAGTCTTGGCGAACGGCATTGTGCTCGTCCTTGATGTCGGAATACTGGATGGGCATGTCAAAACCGCCAAACGGACTGATCAATGCGCCCAAAGCTACGTGTTTGTCATAAAGACAAGTTCTTTTGTTTTCCATATTGATATATTTATTAGGTTATATTCTTTGAAGATATGTGTCGTGTTGTGCTGTGTGGGGGGCTCAGTCTCCCATGATAAGGTCTACGAGCGACTGCCTGTCGAGATTGAGTATCAGGTCGTCGACCTTCGGCGGCAGTGCATTCGAGACCGCCTCCCTTTCCAAGGGCACATCTTTGAGGAGTGCGAGCAGACGGTTGTCCACATCCCCTACGAGGAAGAAGTCGCCCATGAGATTGGCAGATTTGATGACATTGTTTTTCAGTTCCAATCTCAGTTCCAGGTCGCCCACGCCTTCTATTCTCTTGGCATGGACAACGGAATAGCGTGGATTCTTGCCATAGATAAACTCTGCCGTCAGGTATTCCTTCTCCATCTCCTCTATCCGGGCGATGTCCTGCTGGCTGAGCATGATTTCTCCCTCGCACAGGTTTTCCCGTACAAAGCGCTTGAAGGCTTCGATGTCCATCGATATGTAATCCTTGAGCAAGGCTATTCGCTGGCGCACACTGGCAATGCCCTTGCTGACCAGTTTCTCGTTGGTGGGAGTGATAGACCCCACCATGTTTTCCATGTTCGTATCGTAGAGCATGGTGCCATGTACGATGCTTCGTCCCGGAATATGGTAGAAGGCATTGCCCGACACCTTTCTGTCGCCAATCATGATGTCATTTCTGCCACCACCACGGGCATCGACTCCCAGCTTGCGCAACACCAGCACCACCATATTGATATATCGGTTGAAGGTGAAATTCACATTCTCGTCATCCGTGATGTAAGCAAACATGATGTTGCTCATATCCGCATAAACGCAGCCGCCGCCGCTTTTGCGCCTGAAGGTCTGGATGCCATGCTGCTTGCAGTATTCCAGATTCACCTCATTCTCTATCAGCTGGTTGCGTCCGAAGATAACGCTTGGATCGACTTGCCACATGAAAAAACAATCCGACTCCTTGACGTTTCTCGCCACATATTCCTCCATGGCGAGATAGAACGACAGGCGTCTTGTCTGACTCTCGGGCAATGAAATATACTTCATATCTGTGTTGTTAAAGAATTGATTCAGAAAGATAATCTGCCTGCAAATATATTAAATAAATATGTAATAACAGCAATTCCTCCTGTTTTTTTTCTTCGATGGAGAAAAAAACACAGACACCTGCGTTTCGCAAGAAGTACCAGCCCCTACTTCATGTATTGTGACTCCAGGAAATGCAGCTCAGCCTCCAGCATCTGCAATTGTGGCATCCCCGTACCTGCACGTGCAGCCTCCTGGAGGGGACGAGTATAGAGATAGTATATCTCCATCGGCCGATGGAAATCATAGTCGAGCTTCATGGAGGGCGAATAGGGAACCATGTCCAGCGTATTGCGTATCATCTTGTCGGCAAAAGAGGCATCGATATTCTTCACCCCCAGCACCTGGGCAGCCTGTATCACCTCCATCATCTGTCCGCGTATCAGCTTCATGGTAGCCTCGCAAGCCAGCAGCCTGTCGGTACTGGTGTTCAAGGCAACGGTCATGCCATTGAAGGGCATGTTCCAAACGGCTTTCTTCCAGCGTGCTTCGTGGTATTCCACCTCTGCTGCTCCTATCCCCGCAGCCTTCATCTCAGCTATCAGGTCGGCTATGCGACGGGGCGACGGACAGGAATAGTTACCGATATTGATATTGCCATAAAACTGGTGGTTGATGACCCCTGGCTGGGTCTTTGCCGAACAGATGAAAGCCAGTCCTGCCGCTAACCACAACTGAGGGAAACGCTGCTGCAAGTCATACTCAAGCCCTATCCCATTCTGAATCAGCAAGACGAGCGTGTCTTCCCTGAGAAGGGGCGGCAACAACCTGTCTAACAAGTGGTTGTTGACCGATTTCAGACCAACGATGACCACATCCACCTGAGGCATGTCTGCCGTATCACGATAGGCCAACACCTGTGGCAGCAGGAAACCTCCGTCACAAGAATCCACCCTCAATCCGTTCTGCTTCACTACGTCATAATCACGATGCAGCAGGAAATGCACTTCCTGCCCGCTCCTTGCCAACTTGGCTCCATAATAACCGCCAATGGCTCCAGTACCTATAACTGCATATTTCATATTTCTGTTCTTTTCTGATACCTTCTGTTTCAATTTCTCCTAAACACAACTGAAAGGGTAAACAGGAGACGGAAGAAGATCCGTCTGCCCACAATTTGTCTATCTCCTCGTCCAACCTATTTGAAAAATAGTTGGAGAGAATCTCATTCAATTCATCAATTGCCCTTGGGGTCTTGATGAAAGACATCATATTTAATATGTTCACCTGTGCAGGAGAAAGTTGTGCTATCTGTGTATTCATATCTTAATATGATTCTCGCCGTAAAAATACGAAGAAAACCCCAAACCACAAAACATTTCCGAGTTTTTCCGCCTAAAATCATCAATAATGAACTCCTTAAACTCCATAAAGTTGAACAAATGCGAAACATTCCCCTTTATGCAGTGAGGGCTTTCACCCAGCTAAGCCTGACGATGGACGACCTGTTTGAGTGACATTCTCACGTCAACCCTTCGTTTATGAAAATCAAATAACACATGAGTTAATATACATAAAACAGGTTTGTGTCACACAAACTTGTGTCACACAAACTTGTGTGATTCGTGATTTTTATGTATCTTTGCACCCAAATTCCATTAGACGAGAAGATTATGAAGAAACCATTTGTAT
>CAMAHD010000049.1 GCA_945834405.1 uncultured Prevotella sp.
TTGCTGTACGCCTACACGCTCTTCCTGATTGCGATCGGCATAGTTGAAGTTCATCTTGGTCTTCTCGGTCAGCAGGTAGCCGACCTGCGGACCTGCCTGGAAATAAAACTGGAAACCTTTTTGTTCCCTTCCCCACCCCAATCGGGCAAAGATAGGAAGCTGAAGATAGCCGAGCTGGCGCTGGTATTCCTCAGCCATGCCCGTGACGGGATTGATGACCGGCATGTCATCGACATTCCGCAAATCTTCTTTCCATCCCATCTGGGTATAGTTCAACTCTGCCACCAAGGCGCAGATACTCTTGAAATATTTCTCACAGGTGTAACGCAGGGTTATGCCTGCCGTCATGCCTCCCAGATTGGTTTGTGGAATGTCGGGGTTAAAGCCTACATTGCTCATGGTATAACCACCGTTGACTCCCAGCGCAATTTCATTGCGATACTCCCCTACCTGTGCCAGTGAGGCTGTACTGCCGCCCAGCAGGAACAGTGCGATGGGGAGAAGACGATGGATGATATTCTGCAAACGATTCATGGTTTCTGTTCTCTGTCAATCATTGATGTTTCACAAGCAGGACTGCTTGTCTTGATTTATTTGGCTTCTATCTCCACCCTGTGTTCCGGAGTGTAATGTACCAACAGGAGGGTCTTGTTCTGCCATCCTCCCTCGTTAGAAACACGCTCGAAACGCAAAGGCGACTGTATGGCTTCATAGCCCATCGTTCCGGGAGCTCCCGTAAACTTCATGCCATACTGGTGGATGCCTTTCAGGAAGAAGTAGCCATGATCAAAGCCGGTAATGGCAAAACGGGGCAATGCCTGCATCATATCTGCATGGAAATTCCAGCGATATTTTTTCTCTATGCGCGCCGTCTTGGAAGATAAGGGATTGGTGTAGAAAGCGGCAGGAATGTAAACGTTGTAGCGGTAGAAATTGTCCAGATTGTACTTGGTATACATCATCCACTCTGTATAGCCGAAGAGGGTGACCTTCAGCTGCGGGTTGCCTGCCAGGAGATTATTGAGTTTGGCAAAAGCCACGTTCAGTTCGGGTGAGCGTCCCGTGTTCAGTATCACCACGTTGGGTTGAGTGGTGCTGAAGGCTTTGGCAAAGAGGTTTTCGCTTGATTTCAGGTTCGTGATGCTGTAGTCCCTGCCCATGGTGTCGAGACGTTTGCGCAGTCCAAAGGTGAAGATGCCTTTCTTGCTCGTCGTGTCGTTGCAGTCAATCAAGACGGTGTGATAGCCGGCAAACTTTTCAAGATAACGGCTGATGACCGACTCGTTGAAATCGGCAGTATTCTGATAAACCTGATAGAGATTGGGGGTTGTGGAAAGTTGCTGCTTTGCCTCGATGCTGAAAGGAATCAGCACCTTCGTTCCGTAGGCATTGGAATAGGCGGAAAGGGCTGTCACCTGTTTGGAATAGAGCGGACCTACGAGCACATCAAAGGGATGGGTGGTCTCGCGCATGAGAATCTTGCTCACGTCGGTCTTGTCGTCCGTATTCCATGCCTTGATATCTACGGAAATGCCTTCTTGCTTCAGGCTGTCGCAAGCCATCAGCAAGCCCCTGTAATATTCCAGCATACGTCTTCCGTCACCGTTCTCGTTGTGCAGCGGCAGCAATACGCCCAATCGGATGGCTCTGTTGCGCACATCGTCGGGCTTGGCAGCACTGCCCGAGGACTTCTCTGAAGAAGTCTTGACGGCTGTTGCCTCCTGGGCTGGGGGTGTTGACGGATGGGGGATGAAGATATAGTCGCCCTTCTTCAGCTGGTAGCCCTCTGTCTTCATCTCAGGATTGGCATCCATGAGTTCGGCTGTAGTGATACCATAATGCTGCGCAATGCCGAAGATGGTCTCCTTTTTCTTCACCTTGTGCATGTCGCGCCACTTGTTCACCTGGGCATGTGAGGCAACCACCATCACAGAAAAGAGGACGGAAAGAAGCCAAGAAATGTTCTTTGCCATAGCTAAATTTTCGTAATATTTGATTATCGCCGACAAAATTAGCAAAAATGCGCGGATAAATCAACTTTATTCGCTACTTTTGCACATAATATTCTACAAAAATGAAGAAAAAACTGTTTTGCACAGCCTCCTTATGGCTGTTTTCCTGTCTCATGGTGATGGCTGATTATGTTCCCACCGCCTACTACACGGTAGAAGGAGAGGATCTTGAATCTACCGATTTCATCACGGATGCCGAAGCTCCGTTGACCGTTACCTTCAAGGCCAATCCTTCTGACTTGGGCGAGCTGACGCCTGCCTATGAGTGGCGATTCTACAAGGATGGACAGCTGACGCCCTTCCTCGTCAGATATGAGGAAAATACGGTCTACGAGTTCAAGGAGTCGGGCACAACTACTGTCTCGCTCTATGTCTCATACGACGAGGAGACGGAACCCGAACTGGTGGCTTCCATCAAGGTAACCATCAGTACCAGTCTGCTGGAGATGCCCAATGCCTTCTCGCCCAACGGCGACGGCATCAACGATATTTACATGGCAAAGACCAACCACAAGAGTCTCATCGAATTTCATGCCTACATCTTCAACAGATGGGGACAGAAACTCTTTGAATGGACCAACCCTGACGAGGGATGGGACGGTACATACAAGGGAAGTCCGGTCAAGGCTGGCGTGTATTTTGTCTTGGTCAAGGCAAAGGGTGCCGATGGGCGCACCTACAACATACGCAGGGATGTCAACCTGCTGAGAGACTATACGGAAGACAGCAGCAGCGCACAATGAGTCATCAACAATCATCATGGCAGATAAAAACATTCAAGTTTGGGGAGCACGTGTACACAATCTCAAGAACATCGATGTTCGCATTCCCCGATTCGGTCTGACGGTCATCACGGGACTGTCAGGTTCTGGCAAATCGTCACTCGCCTTCGACACCATTTTTGCCGAGGGTCAACGCAGATATATCGAGACATTCTCGGCTTATGCACGAAACTTTCTCGGAGGCATGGAACGACCGGATGTAGACAAGATCACTGGTCTGAGTCCTGTCATCAGCATCGAACAGAAGACGACCAACAAGAACCCACGCTCCACCGTGGGCACCACCACGGAAATCTATGACTATCTGCGACTGCTCTTTGCCCGTGCAGGAAAGGCTTACAGCTATGTTACCGGCGAGGAGATGGTGAGATATTCGGACGAGAAAGTGCTGGACATCATCACCAACGATTATCTGGGCAAGAAGATATTGATTCTGGCTCCCGTAATACGAAGCAGAAAGGGACATTACCGCGAGTTGTTCGAGAACTTCAGGAAAAAGGGATTCCTGCATGTTCGCGTTGACGGTTACTTGCAGGAGATTGAACCCGGAATGAAGCTGGACCGCTACAAGAACCATGACATCGAGGTGGTCGTAGACAAGATGAAGGTGGATGCCCACTACTTGGACTCTTCGTACGAAAGACTCCGCAAATCGGTAGACATGGCGATGAAGATGGGCGAAGGACTGGTGATGGTGGCCGACAAGGATTCCTCAGATGTGAGATACTATTCACGCAAACTGATGTGTCCCACGACGGGCATCGCCTATAACGACCCTGCCCCCAACCTCTTCTCGTTCAACTCTCCACAGGGTGCCTGCCCCTGCTGCAAAGGACTGGGCTACATCAACCAGATTGATCTGGACAAAATCATTCCCGACAGGTCGTTGAGCATCTACGACGGTGCCATCGTTCCTTTGGGCAAATACAAGAAGCAGATGGTGTTCTATCAGATTGAAGCCATCCTGCAAAAGCATGACTGCGAACTGAAGACTCCCGTGAAGGATATTCCCGACGGCTGTCTGAATGAGATTCTCTACGGCTCGTTCGACTCCATCAGGGTGGATAAGGAACTGGTGCATACGACGAGCGACTACTTCACTACTTTCGACGGTATTTTCAAATACTTGCAGACTCTGCTGGATAATGACAGTACTGCAGCAGGACAGAAATGGGCAGACCAGTTCAGAGCTATCACTACCTGTCCCGAATGTAACGGACAGCGATTGAACAAAGAGGCTCTCTCCTACCGTATGCACGACAAGAATATCGCACAACTGGCAGAAATGGACATGACAGAACTGAAGCAATGGTTCAGCCAGTTGCCGCAACATCTTGACAATAAACAACAACGTATAGCGGAGGAAATACTGAAAGAGATTTGCTCGCGCATCGACTTCCTGCTGGAGGTGGGACTCGACTATCTCTCGCTCAACAGACAGTCGGCAAGCCTCTCTGGCGGTGAGAGCCAACGCATACGTCTTGCCACTCAGATAGGTTCGCGGCTGGTCAACGTACTGTATATCCTCGACGAACCCAGCATCGGATTGCACCAGCGCGACAACGAAAGGCTGATTCGCTCGCTCAAGGAATTGCGCGACATGGGCAATACGGTCATCGTCGTGGAACATGACAAGGATATGATGCTGGCTGCCGACTGGGTCATCGACATCGGTCCTAAGGCTGGCAGAAAGGGAGGAGAAGTGGTTTTCCAAGGAACTCCCCGCCAGATGCTGGAACAACACACGCTGACGAGTCAATACCTGAACGGAGAGAAGAAGATAGAAGTGCCTGCCGTCAGGAGGGCTGGCAACGGCAAGTTTATCCGAATTCATGGGGCTACGGGCAACAACCTCAAAGGTGTGGACGCTGAATTTCCGTTGGGCAAACTCATCGTGGTGACGGGAGTGAGCGGTTCGGGCAAATCAACGCTCATCAACGAGACCCTGCAACCCATACTCAGTCAGCATTTCTACCGCTCGCTCAAGAAGCCTATGCCTTATACTTCCATCGAGGGAATAGAACATATAGATAAGGTGGTAAATGTTGACCAAAGTCCATTAGGACGAACACCGCGCTCCAATCCGGCAACCTATACAGGGGTGTTTTCTGACATACGTTCACTCTTCGTCAATCTGCCAGAAGCCAAAATCAGAGGCTATAAGCCTGGACGATTCTCGTTCAATGTCAAGGGGGGACGGTGTGAGACGTGTTCGGGCAATGGCTACAAGACCATCGAAATGAATTTCCTGCCCGATGTCATGGTGCCCTGTGAGACCTGTCACGGAAAACGATACAACCGTGAGACACTGGAAATAAGATACAAGGGAAAGAGCATTGCAGACATTCTCGACATGACCATCAACCAAGCTGTTGACTTTTTCGAGAACATTCCGGAAATCCTCCGCAAAATCAAAACCATACAGGATGTAGGACTTGGGTATATCCGTCTGGGACAACCTTCGAGTACGCTTTCCGGTGGCGAGAGCCAACGCGTGAAGCTGGCTACAGAACTGAGCAAGAAGGACACGGGAAAGACACTCTATATCCTCGATGAACCCACTACGGGATTGCATTTCGAGGACATACGCATACTGATGGATGTTCTTCAGCGACTGGTAGACAGAGGAAATACGGTCATCGTGATTGAACATAACCTGGACGTTATCAAGATGGCTGACCATATCATCGACATGGGACCCGAAGGAGGACGAGGCGGCGGACAACTGATTGCGAGTGGCACTCCGGAAGAAGTGGCTCTCTGCAAGCAGGGCTACACCTCTCATTTTATTGCCCAGGAATTGAAGGCTGCCCATCAAGAACCTGATAAAGAATCCAACTTGAGCAAGTAGTAAAAGGAGATAAATGAAGATAAAAAACCTCTTGCGTATCTTTCTGATAATGGTCGTTGCTTTGGTCTTGACCGTTATCGTGGGCATCTTCCTGACAGCCGATAACGGCCATGAAAGGGAGCTGTCCCAGCTTCGTGTGGTCGTTTGCGTACCTGTTTACGGTCAGAGTCTCGCTTTAGGCGAAGAGGCAGTGATGGTCAGCAAGATGGATTCGGCAGACAAGGCGACGGGAGGACGCCTTTATTCGGAACACATGGACAAACACTTCGGCTATTATACCAACCATGGATGGAAGAGATGGTTGCGACGAAGACTGCACACGGAGAAACGACGTCTGGAAACGTCTGCCTTCATGATGGCTGAGAGCATGGCTAAAAATCTTGGAAGAGATACAGCTGTGTGCATCGTGGTCGGCGGTGCCGGTGCCACCCCCATAGCCCAGCTGGACAAGGGCAGTGAAGCCTACCGACTGTTCCTTGAAGACATTCGTACTGCCTGTGAAAAGGCAAACAGAAGAGGACTGGAGTTCATCGTTCCCGCCATATGCTGGATGCAAGGCGAATCGGACATGTTTGATTATACTCGGGTGAATTACGCACAGCTTCTGGCACAATGGGCGACGGACATCAACAGAGACATTCGCCAACTGACACGGCAGAAAAGGGAGGTCAAGCTCATCTGCTATCAGTCAAGCTGCCTGTCTGTCTGCTGGAATTATGATGCCTTGGCTCCCTCCTGCTATGAAGCGTCCATACCGCAGGCGCAGATGGACTTGGTGCGCACGACCCCCCTCTTCGTAGCCGGAGCTCCAACTTATGCCTACGATTTCGTCAACCAAAGGATTCATCTGGACAGTTACAGTCAGCAGAACGTTGGACGACTCCATGCCGAAGCTGCACTGGACATCCTACGGGGAACGGCAGGAAACAGGGGGCTATACCCCATCCGTCACCGACAAGAAGGAGAAAAGCTGTACGTCACTTTCAATCAAGCTGTGACCATCGACACCACCCATATCAGACCAGCTCATCTGTGGGGATTCAGCGTGGTCTCTCCCCAAGGGGAAAACCTCGCAAAAAGCGTTGAAACAGAAGATAGTACAATCGTCATTACTTGTACCTCTGACCCACAAGGATGCCGCTTGAGATATGGCGTGAACGGAGACAAGGACAAGACAGGACGGACAGCCGGTCCGCGAGGAAATATCCGTGCCAACATCTCCAATCAGCCGCCTTATCTCTATCAATGGTGTTTTATCTTTGACGAAAAAATCTGATACTGAAACGAAATATCATCGACAATGAAAAAAAAAGTAACTATACTGATTCCGTGCTATAATGAAGAAACATGCCTCCCCCTACTCTACGAGCGGCTTTCTCTGCTGGCAGAACAGCAGGAGAAGTACGAATGGGAATGGCTGTTTGTGAATGACGGCAGTCAAGACCATACGCTCGATCTGCTGAAGCAGCTGCAACAGAAGGACAAGCGCGTGGCTTATATAGATTTGTCCAGAAATTTCGGCAAGGAAAATGCCATGTTGGCAGGTTTCGATTATGCTTCGGGCGACTGCATGGTGGTGATGGATGCAGACCTTCAGGACCCTCCGGAGATAGTTGTGGATATGCTGAACAGCTGGGAACAAGGGTTCGAGGATGTCTACGCCAAACGACGCAGCAGGGGGAAGGAAAGCTGGATGAAGAAACATCTCTCACACCTTTTTTATTTTATCCTCGACAAGTCTACAAGATATGAGGTGCTGAAAAACGTGGGTGATTTTCGCCTGCTCGACCGCAAATGTATCGATGCCTTGAAACAGCTGCGCGAAAAAGACAGATATACCAAGGGACTTTTCTGCTGGATTGGATTCAGAAAACAGGAGTTGCTCTTCGACAGAGGTGACCGTGCCGGAGGAGAAACCAAATGGAGCTACCGTTCCCTTTTCAACCTCGCCATAGAAGGAATAACCAGCTTCACTACAGCCCCACTACGCATGGCCACTTTCATTGGAATCATTGTGGCGGTGTGGGCATTGATGTACATGCTCTGGATTATTACAAAAGTACTGATATGGGGAGATCCCGTGGCTGGTTATCCTACCATCATGACCGTCATTCTCTTCATCGGTGCCGTTCAACTTATTTGTATCGGCATCTTGGGTGAATATGTAGCGCGAATCTTTAATGAGACCAAAAACAGACCGACCTATTTGGTCAGGGAAATGAACGGAATACAGAAGAAATCATGAAGAATATCAGTCTATTTATCTCCGAATACAGAGCATACCTCATTCTCGCCGTTGCCGTCTGGGTGGTGATGTTTCTCATTTCGCCTGACTCTTATACCCACCATCTTTTCGGACGCGATGACAGTGCCATTTTCTTCACCTCTGGCAAAGCATTGATGAACGGAATGGTTCCTTATGTTGACTATGCCGACTCCAAGGGTCCGCTGCTATGGCTCATCTACGGTGCGGGGTATCTGCTCAGCCACTACGACTATACTGGGGTCTTTTGGCTCAGTTGGATGGCATATTCCGTCACTCTGGCTTACCTTTTCAGATTGGCTTGCCTGTTTCTGAAGGACAACAGGCTTGCCCTTCTTGCTACACTGGCGATGATAGGATTTCTGTTCTGTTCCTGGTATCACTACGAGGTCAAATCGGAAGACTGGTGTCAGCCCTTCATCGTTGCGACGCTTTTCCATTTTTGCCGTTTGTTTTACGGTGACGGAAAAAAACAGCCAGAGAAGGCTTTCCTTGTCTTCGGCATCAGCTTTTCCGCCTGTCTGCTCATCAAGTTCAGTGTAGCTGCCATGCTGGCCTCTGTATGGGTGTATGGGGTCATTCACCTGCTGCGCCATCATTCTCGCGTGGTGAAACCCATCTTTTGGAGTGCGGCTGGTGCGCTGTGTACCCTCTTGCCATTTATCGTCTGGCTGTCATGTATCGGTGCGCTGGATGCCTTTATCCGCGAATATTTCGTCAATACGGTTTTCACTATCCGCGACTCCGCTTATCAGGACAGCTATTTACACGAACTCATCTACAGCATAGGCATCTCCGAACGCCTCACGCTTTTCATCGTGGGGATGGCTGGCTGTATGGGCATTGCACTGACCCAGAAACGCGGACGACTGTTTCTGCCTTTTGTGTTACTCTGTTTCTGGGCCATCACCATCCATCATGCCACCTTTCATTATTTCATCACGTGCAGTTCTTTTTCTCTCTTCTTCATCCTCTGCATCATTCGCACCTATCGCGACGTGATCAGCCGTCACTATACGCTGTTCATCACGTCGGTGCCCTCGGCTGTCGTTCTGCTCTTGCTGCTTACCTGTTGTTTCCGCATGGGGTATCTGGACAATACGCTGCGCTTTGTCCATTCGGACTATCTGGAAGATGAACAGGAGGTTTACCGACTGACCTCTGCCACAGGTCACCAACCCACCATGATTTTCTATAAAGCCATCGACCGTGGCGACGGTATCAAGGCTGATGCCTTGCCAGGATCGACGTATTGGACCACTCAGATGGGTGCCACCCAGGAGATGAACGAGCAGCAGTATCAAGACATCAGGAACAAGAAGGCAGACTGGATCATGACAGAGAGTCTGGACTCCGTGCAGCTGGAGCAACAAATCAGATGGCTCCAAGGCTGTGGCTATACCACTGCCTATCGTTTCAAGGCCAAGGACAAATGGGGCTTAATGAGGGTTTTGTTGAAGAAATTCGACTTTGGGGAGTAAAGGATTTATCCCTAAATCACATCCATAAAATTCTTCTGTACCCTATTGAACACCATGATACCAAAGAGCATAACGGCAAGGGTTACAGCTAAACTGTAAAACAGATAGTTCCACTCAAACACTCCCACTCCGGTAAAGCCATACTTGAAGGTTTCGATGATGGCTGTCAGCGGATTGGCGGCTATCAGCCAGACCTTATCGGGATAATTGCTCTTCATCACAGACAAAGGATAAATGATAGGTGTAGCATACATCCATAATTGAACACCAAAAGAGACGAGGAAACGCAGGTCGCGATACTTGGTTGTCATGGACGAGATGAGAAGACCAAAGCCCAAGCCAAGACAGCCCAGCATCAACAGCAGGAAAGGCAGCAGCAACACGGCTGCATTCACATGGAAGTTGCCCAGCGTGGCGTAATAATAGAGGTAGACAGCGAGGAAAAGCAAGAACTGAATACCCATCTTAATCATGTTGGAAATGACGATGGAGAAAGGTACGACAAGACGCGGGAAATAGACTTTTCCGAAAATCTGCTGATTGGCATTGAACGTGTCTGAACACTTGGTGAGACAGTCTGCAAAATAGTTCCAGCAGACAAGTCCCGACAGATAGAATACAGCCTGGGGAACGCCATCGGTGGATATGCCGGCGATGCCGCCGAAGACAAACATGAACATGACCGTGGTGAGCAGAGGCTGGATAAAGAACCATAACGGTCCTAAAATCGTCTGCTTATAGAAGGTGACAATGTCACGACGGACATACATCAACAGCAAATCGCGATAACGCCATACTTCTCTCAGGTCGAGGGTGAGCAGGCGGTTTTTGTTTTCAATAATCAGGTCCCAGTCTTGTTGCATCATATTCTCTTTTTTGTTTCTTTTATCTCCTTTTATCTTCATTTATCTACCTTTTATTCAAGTTTTGCACGTCACGAACAGATTCTCCCACTGGCTGCAGACACTCTCGGTAGTGAACAGCGAGGCGTAGGTCTGAGCTTTGGTTGAGCGTTCCTCCCAATCGACCTCATGGACGGCCTTGTCTAAAGCCATTGCCAACCCTTCCGCATCTTCACTATGGAAGAAATGACAGATACCCTGACCCGACAGCAGTTCAAGGGCGACGGGAATGTCGGAAGCCACCACAGGCAATCCGTGGGCGAGGGCTTCAAACAACACCAATGGCTGTCCCTCCCATCGCGAACTAAGTACATAGATGGAGGCAGATGCATAGTGTTGCTGAATGTGTTGTGTGAATGGATGGATATATACACGCTCCGTCAATCCACGGTCTGAAATAAGTTGGCGAACAGAGGCTTTTTCTGGACCCTCTCCTACCAGATGGAGAGTCCACTCGGGATGGAGGGGTGCAAAACGTGCAAACGCTTCTATCAGCACATCAAAGCCTTTATGACGGGGCACGAAACGCCCTATCGACAAGAGACGGTGGGAGTCGAAGGTGGCTTTGCCTTCCGGTATCAAGGTCAGTGGATTGTAAATCACCTGACACTCCATTCCCATCTCCTCCCTGTATCGAAGGGCATCGGCATGGGTGAGCACGACCAAGCGGTTCAGCTTCTTCATGATTTGGCTGAAGAAGTAACGCAAATCAGGTAAGTACGGATTCTTTTTCGTAAACAGCGCATCAAATGAATTGTGCATCCACCCGATGACAACAGGTGCCGACAGCCGATGGCGCACAGAGGCAAGATGGAGGGAGAAGAAGGCATGGACGCCTATCACCACATCATACTTCCCCTCGTTGATGATGCGTGTCAGTGAACGTTTGTAAGAAGGTCGGAAGAAACTGAATGCGTAGAGACGAACCGACCATCTGTTATGCGGCAGCACCTTCTTGTATAGCATACTGATAGCCTTACATCCATAGTATTCCAGATGGCGACGGTCGGGATAGTCTATATGCAGAAAACGGATGGACGACTGCTGATAGCCGTACATAGTGAGATTGCTGACAGACTCTGTGGTGAGTATCGTCACCTGATGTTTATCTGACAGCTTCTTGGCAATCTCGGAAAGAACGCGCTGCACTCCGCCGAAGCCAAAGACCGTATCTGCATAAAAAAGGATTTTCATCGGCTTTAAATCATGTCACAATAGACTTTCAGCACTGCATCCTCCATCATCTGTTGCTTCTGCCAACCTATTCCGTATTGGCGGAGCAGCGGCTCTGCAACAGCTGTCACATCCTGTTGAAAATGTCGGCGCAAATCGTCAAAGCCATACGAGGAATATTTACATCGGAGATATGCAGCAAACTGTGTGGCGGCATCTTGGTTTCTGTTGTTCAGCCAGTAAGCCAATCCCAGCATCAGATGATTGTCGGCATCAGCCTCTCCCTCGTTCTGCTGCAGTGCCAAATTGAGTTTTTCCATTGCCGTATCTGTCTGATTGTCAAACATCAACGCCCACGACAGCTGACGTGTAACGGAGCTGTCTTCGGGATGCAGATAATATAATTTGAAGAGCAGTTGCAGTGCCTCCTTAAACTGTTTGAGTTCTGTGAGACAGACAGCCAGCGAGTATTGGTAAGCATCGTTTTCGGGCTTCATCTCCACCAGAGTCTCATAGATGGAGAGGGCCGACTGGTACATGTGCTTTTCCATCATCTGCTTGCCGAGATAATTGAGGGTTCGCTGGTGTTTGGGTTTACAGAACATCGCTTGTCTGAAGTGATCGAAAGCCTCCTCGTCAGCCCATTTCTGAGGCAGTTGGTCCTTGTCGGCTTTCATCAGGATATAAGCACAGAGATAGTGGAAATTGAAATCCCTGTCACTCTCCTGCTCGTTCTCCAGAAGCATGGCAGCCTCTCGATAAAGTTTCTTCTTGACAAGTTTGGCTGTGCCTTGCTCCAGCGCATCCCTCAGCTTGACTGAATAGAATATAGGCTGTGCCAGAAACAGACATCTGGCTGCACGTTGAGAATGAGGCTGTTCGCGGAACGGATTACTGAAGTTCGCCCTTTCCATGAACAGATGGTAGAAACGGTAGAGGTCGCGCAGATAGGAACGTCGTATCAGCCTTTCTTCTTCCTGCTGACTCATGCTTACAGGCATGTCGCTTTCTGCCATTGTCTGCATGTCGAAGATGCTGTCGGAATGGGAGAACGGAATCTTCGACAACATGTCATTGAAGACATAAACGATGGTGTAAGTATCGCTGTCCGAAAAAGCCATTTTCCGGAAGATGGGTTTCAGACGTTCCTTGAACTTCTTTTCTTCTATGATGTCGCTGATTTCGGGATGTTCGGGATAGAAGGGCATGAGCCAGTTGCACATGCTGCGGAAGAAGGGATAACGGTTTTTCATCATTCCGAAGGAAGAATAATGAATGTCTGAACCCTCTCGGTCCATCTCTCTGATCTTCTCTGTGGCATTCTCCATCTTGTCGCCAAAGTCAGAATTCATGAACAGTTCTTCCAGTTCATCTGCATCCAGGTCTTCATTCTTTCTGTTCTCCATAAACTGCTTGCTGATGTTGAACAGGTTGGGCATGATTTCCGTCTGCATCATTTTGGTGTCTTGCTCCACGGTGAGCGAAGGCACCACCTGAAACATCAGCTCTCTGAGCTGTCGGCAGGTCTCTTCATCTTCCAAGAGAATGCTGACTGTCTCACCCATTTCGGGATAAACGTTCATGGGAGTCAGTGACAATACGAATACCCACCCTATCAATGCTTTCTGCCTCACTCTCAGGTCGGTGCTCTTTCGATAAACGTCAATGAGCATACGCATTTTCCCTATATCGAAAATCTCGTTGCAGCTGAGTGTGACAGCCGAGACAATCAGCTGTTGGTCTATACTGTCGATGGTGGGCAGCAAGCATATTTTAGTGAAGGCATTCCCTTCGGCATCCGTCCATTGGGGTGAAAGGAGCAGCCAGTTGAAGAGTCTGTTTCTGAAACGCTGATGTTCGGCATATAGCTCTTTTCTGTCGGATGTCTGTTGGGGAGACATGATCTGCAGCAAGGCGACAGAAGATACGAATTGTTCAAGACTTTCGCGTATGGTTGACACGCTCAGTTCCTTGGATGAAGCGTGCGCCACATGATTGACCGACTTGAAGAATGACGAGTGGGCGATGACATAGTTCAGTTGAGCATTGGCTGTCAGCATGTACAGACGTTTCAGCAGCTGAGCGAAAAACTGCTCTAACTGTGGGTCTTCATAGCCGTTGTTCCAATAGGAGGCTATCCTGTCGTAGTCCTCCTGTATGGCAGTAATGGAGTCTGCTATCCCCAGATTGGGATAGGAACAGGCGAATGACTGGAGATGTTCCATTGCCTGACTGATACGTCGTTGGTTGATCAGCTCGAATGTTTCTTTGAGAGTATCGTGATTTTCCATCGTTTCAAGCATAGAGTGAAAAAAAATGACTACAAGGATTTCTTTTCCAGCCATTGACGTGCGCTGTTCACATCCTCTTCGGCAGGTTTCGCCACTGGTCTGAAGCGCAGGTCGGCAGGCAGTTTCTTCAGATGTTCCTTTTTCTGTTTACAGTATTTCTCGATGAGTGGCATGTAATGGGCCACCCCTCGCTTGTTGATACTGTCACAGGCAGTATTGTAAGCCTTGACCAAAAGCTTCAGCTGTTCCTGTCGGCTTTTGTCGGCTGTACGGTCCGTTCTGATAGCCAGTACCCCCCAGCTTCCCTTCATCTTCCTGCTGTCCATCAGCACTCCATGTTTATGATGTCTTGCCACGGTGGCTTGCGGTTCGGGAAGCCAGAGCGCATCCATCTCGTTGTTGAGCAGCATGAGGAGCCGCAGGTTAACGTCATTGATTTGTACGCGATAAACCCTGTCATACTTCAGCTTCGCACTGTCGAGAGCGATGTCCGAGAAACGGTCTGTAGCAGAGAAACGGGTCATGGCGAGCATCTTGTCGTCGAGCTGTTTCAGCTGTTTGATGCGAGCGGTACGGTTGACTACCAGCTGCCACGAACCGTCTGTAGCCGTGAGATAGTCAAGCGGAGTCCCCTTTTGCTTGAGCCTTTCCGTGCGCACCAGGTCGCTCACGCCCCCCTCAACACTACATCCGGCAAGGGCAGTATCTACGTCCATCTGAGCCTTGAAATACTTGAGTCTGACATCCACTCCAAGCGTATCAAAGAGGCGACATTCGCGTGCCACGAAAAGCGGCAGACAGTCAAGGGTTGGCATCACTGCAATCTTCAGGGCAGCCGATTCTGCCTTCTTCATGCGCAGTCTCTCAGCCCTGGTCATTACCTTCTTGGTGCCCTTGTCGGCACATGCGGCAAGACAGGCAGCAGCGATGATGATGTATAGGATTCTTTTCATATCGTGCAAAATTACGATTTTTTTTTGAATCCAACCCTTTTCATGTCACAAATTGCGAATGTCGCCCCTCACTTTCATGTTTTATGCAGGCATGGAGCGTTTATTTTTTGTTTTTTCTGCCCTTTTTTTCCTGCTTGTTTTCAGTACTGTCCTCCAGTTTTCTCAGCTGAACCACGCGCAGGTGGCAGAGGCGCAGCTTGGCTTTGTCTGCCTCCAGGAGGATGGTCATGTTACCACCTTGATGCGTAAAGGGTTCAGACACATGGTATACCCATCGTTCCTTCTTATCCTGTGCAAAACCTTTCCATTCACTGCTGTCGGGAGTGAAGAAAATGGGCAGTTGCATTCCTCTGTCGGGGGCTATGGTGTCAAGTCGTACCCCAGGCGTATTCAGATGAATGACGGAAGGAGCAATGGTCGTTTCGCCATCGTTCAGCACCTTGAGTGTGATGTCGCTTCCTTTCACCTCGCAGAGACATTCCAGCACGTATTTTCCTTCTTCATAATAATCCTTGTTCTCCATCTGCAGCGTTACGGTTTCGCCAGAACGTGCAGGACGTATGCGCAATGCGGCATGAGGCAAGCCGCCGAATCCGCTCCTGCGCTCCGTAATGTCACCTTTCACGTTCTCCAGTTTCAGTATGCTCCATCCCATGTCATCCAGCATTCTCCACTCGTGTTTGTTATTCAGCATGATGCCATGACGCACACTTTCCTTCTGGTCTTGCACGAGGTGTATTTCTTTCATGCGCAGGCTGAAGAAGGTCACGCTATAGATGACCAATGCAAGGGATATCAACCATGAGACAACGAGTGTGACAATGGCACCTGTCGTCAGCCTTCTGCTGTTGGAGCGCAGACAGCGGACGATGGCGTATACGGGTATGCCACAGAGCACGAGACCCGCTGTCACTCCAATCCACAGGAGCGAACCTCCATGTTGGATGGCTGTAGTAATGTAATGGGCATCAGGAGAGAGGGTAATCATCAAGGGAGTAAAACTCATGCTGAAGACAACGAGCACGATAAACACGAATATCAGTCCCAGGATGCATAATATCAGTGGCAAGATGGGCAGAATCAACAGCAGGAAGAAGAGGCTTCTCAGACAACCGCCTCTTTGTGGGTGCGTCGTCTGTTTGTTTTCGGTCCTTCCTTCAGAGTCGTTGACCAACTGTTCTGTCAGATTCTCCGGTGTCACTTTTTTTCCTTTCATACGCAGGCGGTCTTCAGCACTGCGCGCTTCGGGCACGATAATCCAGCATACTATATATAAAATAGGTAAGAAGCTGAAAAAGTCGTGCAGAAGCCATACATGACAGAAGGAAAGCACCAGTGCTCCCAATCGCCAGAAGGTCACGTCGCCACCTGCATATTCAGAAAGTCCCGAACAAACGCCACCCAGTATCTTGTCTTCAGTATTTCTGAACAGACGTTTTTCGCGCAGATGTCTCTTGATGCGGTCAATGAAAGTACCCTTTTCTTCTTCACTCAGCTCTTCGTCCGAGTTGTCAGCCTTCTGCTCATGGTCTGTTGCGTTGGCGTTGTCTGATGCTTTGTCACCGTCGTTATTCTGTCGCTTGGCGTCCGCCTGCTTCTCATTGTCGTCACCGGCTATTTCAGCAGGATTGCCGATCTTCTCGATGATTCCCTTGATGGTGTCGATGGTAACGGCTTCCATTCCCTGCTGTTTGTGTTCCCACAGCAGTTCTGCCACCCTATGTTCTATATCATCGGCTATTTCGTCGCCTCCTTCCTGACGTTCAAAATAGTTTTTCATGCTTTGGAGATAGTTCTCCAAGAGTTGGTATGCATCTTCGTCGATGGCGTAGATTGTACCAAAGATATTGATAGAAATGTTCTTTTTCATACGGCTTAATCGTTGAGGTTAGGTAAAGATAAGAAATTGTTTTGGAGTATTTGGACGGTCGTTGCCAGTTCGTTCCAATTGGCATCCAGTTGCAGGAGTGCATCCTCCCCTTCGTCTGTCAGAGCGTAATATTTTCTTGGAGGTCCCTGCGTGCTTTCCTGCCATTCATATTTCAGCAGTCCATCTTTTTTCAGACGGTTGAGCAGCGGATAGAGCGTACCCTCGACTACTATCATCCGGGCATCTTTCAGTCTTCCGATGATATCATTGGCATAAAGGGGCTGATGTCTGAGCAACAGCATGATGCAGTATTCCAACATACCTTTGCGCATCTGTGATTTCGTATTGTCTACATTTGCCATATTAGATGTTTTTTGTTTTCATCGGCAAATGTAGGCATTATTTGGTACATTGCAATGCAAGGTATTGTTTATTTAACATGTATTAAACAGAAAGCAGTTGTATTTCAGCTTTGTTAATTGTTTATAGTCATTATCTTGATTATAAATTATAAATTATAAATTATACATTGTACATTATCCATTCATTCCATTAGTCTTTCCTCATGGAAAATTCGCATCCACAATATTGCTGATTATAGAAAGCATATTCTTTGAGCAGTTGGTTGCGACGCTCCTGCAGTCCGTCCTTACGCCAGTTTTGTGCCCAGAAATGTGTTCCGGGAACAGCTTCCTGTGCAGCGATGCCGGCTTTTTCTATCTGTTCCAGACTTTTCCAACGTGATGATGCCAGCGTTGTGGCAAACTCGCGTATGCCCAGTTGAGCAGCCATGCGTGCAGTGGCAATCAGTCTCAGACGAAAACATTCCTGACAGCGTCTGCCCCTTTCGGGTTCTCCCTCCATACCACAGACAGCCTCTCTCCATGCCTGATGTTCATAGTCAGCATCAATCCATCGTATACCCAGACTCTCTGCGTGTCTCTTGCTCTCCTCCTTTCGGATAGTGTATTCCTCCAAAGGGTAAATATTCGGATTATAATAAAAAATAGTAGGACGGATATGGTGCGCCAGCAACCATTCTACGATAGCAGAAGAACAGGGGGCACAGCAGGCATGAAGCACTACCTCAGTAGTACCTTCAGGAACCTCAATCGAATTTTTCTTCACTTTTTTCTTCTTGCCTTTATTTCCTGATGTGTTGCAGTACGGTTCATTTTCGTGAAAGTTGCAATTGGAAAGGCTCTCTCTCATATCCGTCATTCTTTTTTTCTTTGACATTTTATTGTTATTGATGCAAAAGTACTTTATTTGTTTTGAAAAAACGAAATGATGTTCATATTTCTTCAGTGCTGTAACACTTTTTTTGACCCTTCGTCGGCATCTCATTTACAATTTATAATTTGTATTTAGAAGTGATTGATTACCAATTATTTGTAGTTAATACGGTAGAAAAGTGGATTGGGTTCTATT
>CAMAHD010000050.1 GCA_945834405.1 uncultured Prevotella sp.
TTAGGGCTCACTCGGGACTTACACCCGTTAGACAATGCTCATGCCGAGCGTACCATAAAAATAACTCACTGAAAGAACAGTGAGTTATTGAAAACAGTTGTGGAGCTGGAGGGAATCGAACCCTCGTCCAAACAGGGAAACAATACGCTTTCTACATGCTTATTTTGGACTTCATTTTCGTGCGACAGCAAGACCCAAACCACCAACTGGCGCCTTAGTCCCTAAGTTTCATCTGCACATCGGGACCTATGCAGACTATTCCCGATATTCCTGCACCGCTGAGCCAAGAGGATTCGGAACAACATCCCTTGAGCGATGTCTCGTCCCATCACCTGGTGACGGGATAAAGCCAGTAATCTACTGTACTTCGATTAGGCAGCGAGAGCGTACTTGTTTTCGCCAATTAAATTGTCGACCGAATGGATTATGGAGTATACAGCCGTCACTCCGCATGCTTACGTATCACCTCGACCCGCTGTCAAATCCAGTCAACCCCAGATGTATACGTCGTCTTTATGCTACTAAAGAGATTCTGCCTGCAAAGGTACATAAAAAATTGAATACTGAACACATTTCAGACAAAAAAATGATGATTTGTTTTGTTTTATCTTCTTTTTTCCATATCTTTGCATATCATTAACCTGTATTAAAAACTATCATCATGAAAAAACTGAGTACGCTCATCATAGGTATCTTCTGTACCCTCAACAGCTTCGCACAGAACGAACTGACAACTACCGAGGCAGCCACACTCTACAAGACGGTCAGCAAGAAAACGGTTAGCATTCACGACCCGTCAGTAGTCTATGACGAGAACACCAAACGCTATTACATCTTCGGCTCACACAAAGCCGGCGCCTATACTACTGACTTCCAGAACTGGACTTCCGTCACTCCTACATGGCGTACTGCCAGCAGCACCAATGCCAGCAACGCCCAGGCCTTCGTCACTCCGGCTGTCACCAAAATCACCAAGGGAGGACAGGAATTGGAGATGCCTGCCTTCAACGCTATGGATTGGGCCAAGAGAAGTGACAGTGCCTATGACATCAACGGCAACATGTGGGCACCCGACGTCATCTGGAACCCGGTGATGAAGAAATGGTGTTTTTATCTGAGCATCAACGGCGACAGCTGGCACTCCAGCATCATCCTGCTCACCGCCGACAACATCACGGGTCCCTATCTCTACCAAGGTCCGGTTGTCATCTGCGGATTCTACGACAACAGCCATTCCTACAAAGATACAGACCTGGAACTGGTATTGGGAGAACAGGCCACACTGCCTTCACGCTATAACGTAGGCAGCAACTGGGGAAGACGATGGCCCCATACCATCGACCCGGCAGTCTTCTTCGACGAGGAAGGCAAGCTCTGGATGGTCTACGGTTCATGGTCGGGAGGCATATGGATGCTCGAACTCGACGAGCAAACGGGCTTGAGAGACTATGACGTCAGCTATCCGTCAACAGGTGGTTCGACCGACGGAGTGACCAGTGACCCCTATTTCGGCAAGAAGATTGCCGGCGGTTACTACGTATCGGGCGAGGGTCCTTATATCGAGCATATCGGTGATTATTACTATCTCTTTGTGAGCTATGGATTCTTCTCTCCCGAAGGAGGTTACGAGATGCGCGTGTTCCGTTCGGAGAATCCTGACGGTCCCTATAAAGACTCTCGTGGCGTGAGTGCCATCTTCAGTTCGTATGTCATGAACTATGGCAAGAACGGCGACAAGCGAGGCGAGAAAATCATGGGTGCCTATAACAACTGGGGGTACATGACTACCGGCGAATGTGCCCAAGGTCACAACTCTATCATCGCTGCCCCTGACGGCAGGAACTATCTGGTTTGCCATACGAAGTTCAACAACAATACCATATTCCATGAAGTGCGTACACACCAGATATTTGTCAACAAAGACGGATGGTTGGTAGCTTCTCCCTTCGAGTACAATGGAGAGACCATTACCGACAACGACCTTGCCCAGAACCAAGCGTTCACCGCAGACCAGATAGCAGGCACCTACTACCTCCTGGAGCATAAATACAACATGGATCATGCCAACTATGAGGAAGTAAGCCCCATCAAGGTGGTGCTGGGTGCAGACGGCAAGGTGAGCGGAGGCAAGACTGGCAGTTGGACGCTTGAAGAAGGTACGGGACATATCTCTCTGATTCTGGGCGGTCTGAAATTCCAGGGCGTCATCTACGAGGAGGTGATGGACAAGCGCAATACCCATGCCATGGCGTTCACCACCTGCTGTCAAGCCACAGGAACCAACGTATGGGGATATAAGCTGATGCCTAAATACGAGTTGGCATGGCAGCTGAACAACCAGAGCATTCCTGTGAGCAACGGACAGACGATAGAGGCAGACGTAGACCTGGAAAGCACGAACATCGGATTGGACAATGTTGACATCACCTGGAACAGTTCTGAACCCGACATTCTCAGCAACGCAGGCAAATATAATCCTTCCGGACTGGGTGAAGACACTCCGCTGACCCTGCAAGTAAGAATGGAAGCTGCCGACTACTACTGGCAGCAGGAATACAACGTGACAGCCCTGAGCGAAGCCAACAATAAACCCGCAGACGGATGGACCGACGGCATGTTGGCTCACTATGGTTTTGATGACGCTCAGGCAGCTAACAGCTTCAACAGCGACGAAAAAGCCAGACTGCTCAGAAATGGTTCCAACAAGGTGCCTGCTATCGAAGATGGCAGCGCACTGCGCACAGGCGGTTATGTGCATCTAAAATTCGGTGCCAACGGCAATGAGAGCTACGTGGAGATTCCCAACCCTCTGTATGGAGAGAGTCTGACCGAAGGTGCCACGGTCTCTTTCTGGGTGAAACGCTCGGACAACAACCTGTGGGATGCCCTCTTTGGAGTAGTTAATGGCGAGGCAAGGCTATACATGACCGGCAATACCTACCTCGGTTTCAACGATGGCAATACCAGCGGTACCAACAATTGGATAGACCTGAACCATCCCAACAGCGTCACGCCCAACTTCCTGACTACCGACAAATGGCAGCTGCTGACTCTGGTATTCACCCGCAGTCAGATACGCATGTACATTGACGGCGTACGTAAATACTTCACCAAATGCAACGGCATGATGAACGACAAATCGTTCTCGTCACAAAGTGCCTTCGACTATGACATCATCGTCGACCACCTGTCTCAAGCCACCGCCTTCTGGCTGGGCAACGGCTCTTTCTGGGGTTCAGCGGATGCCTGTTTCGATGATGTCATCTTCTACAACAGACCTCTGGAAACAGAGCAGGTGAAAGACTTGTGGCGCATGGAGAACCGCGTGTTCGACTTCAGTACCATCGACATGGGCATAGAAGACCTGCCTTATCTGTATGAACAGCATGACGAGCAGCGTTGCTATGACCTGCAGGGACGCCTGCTGAAGGGCCAGCCTGCCAAGGGTCTGTATATACGTCATGGCAAGAAAATGGTGGTGAAATAATTCAAACAATAACAAATACTTAAAAACTTATGACCATCCACAAAACAATCGCCCTGTTGGCCTTCGTGCTGACAACCATCATCGCTCATGCAGAAAACTATCCTTACCGTTCTGACTATCTGTGGGTAACCGTTCCCGACCATGCCGACTGGCTCTACCAGACAGGTGAAAAAGCCACCGTAGAGATTCAGTTCATGAAATATGGCATCCCGCAAGAGACTGAAATAACATGGACACTGTCTGACGATATGCAGAAAGCCGACAAGGAAGGGAAACTGACACTGAAAAACGGCAAAGCCAAGCTGAACATCGGCACACGCAACACACCGGGATTCAGAGACTTGAAACTGAAAGCTACCATTGACGGGAAAACCAGCCAGCACCACATCAAGCTGGGTTTCTCCGTTGATAAAATCAAGCCGTATACCCAGGAACCTAACGACTTCAGCAGCTTCTGGCACAAACAGGCGGAATCGCTGAAAGACACACCTTTATATTATACGCGCGAGAAGGCTGCCGAATACTGTACAGACAAGATTAGCTGCGACCTGATCAAGCTGCGTGTCGACCGCACCCACTATGTCTATGCCTACCTCACCTACCCCAAGGATGCAGAGAAAGGAAAGTGTCCCGTGGTGATATGTCCTCCGGGAGCAGGCATCAAGACCATCAAGGAACCACTACGCCACAAATACTATGCCGAGAATGGTTTTCTGAGACTGGAGATGGAGATTCACGGCATTGACCCCCGACTGTCCATCCACACCTTCAGTGACATACAGCGTGCCTTCGGGGCGAAAGGAAACAATTATCTGGAAAACGGACTCGACAACCGCGACAACTACTATATGCGACACGTTTATCTGGCAATGGTACGTGCCGTGGAGTTCATGACCTCCCTGCCCGAATGGGACGGAAAGAACGTGGCTTTCCAAGGCGGTTCACAGGGAGGTGCCCTCGCCTTGATTGGAGCTGCCCTGAATCCTCAGACTACCCTGGCAGTTGCCAACCACCCTGCCCTTTCTGACATGGCGGCATACGCAGAGAAAGGGCGCACCGGCGGCTATCCCCACTTCATCAACTCCAACGGTATGCTAACACCGGAGAAAATCAAGGTGATGGCATATTACGATGTAGTGAACTTTGCACGACATATTCAGTGTCCCGTACTGATGACCTGGGGATTCAATGACAACACCTGTCCTCCCACTACTTCCTATGCCGTATGGAACACGCTAAGCTGCGACAAGACTCCGCTGATAACCCCTATCAATGAGCACTGGACCTCTGAGGCTACAGAATTTGCATTGATGGAATGGATCAAAAAGCATCTGAAGTAGTTAAGAGGAATAAGGGGAGAGAAAAGGAGATGAAAGGGAGATGAAAGGAGAGAAAGGTAAACTAAACAAATACGAAAAAAATATGATGAAAAACAAACTTGCACTCTTCTTTGCACTTGCCACTGCCGGAACAACGGCATGGGCACAGCGACAGGAACAGTTTTTAGAAAACGGATGGATGTTCTCACGCGACAAAGCCACCTGGCAACAGGTCAGCGTGCCCCATGACTGGGCTATCAGCGGTCCCTTCGACAAGAAATGGGACATCCAGACAGTTGCCATCGAACAGAATGGAGAAAAGGAAAAGACAGAGAAGACAGGACGCTCCGGTGCACTGCCTTGGATTGGCGAGGGTCACTACAAGCGCTCGTTTACCATCGCCAAGGACTGCCGGTATGCAGAACTGGTCTTCGACGGAGCCATGAGCGAACCTACTGTCTATGTCAACGGACAGAAAGCCGGCTACTGGGCTTACGGCTACAATGCTTTCCGACTGGACATCTCCAAGCTGGTGAAACCAGGCGAGAACCTGCTGGAAGTAGACTTGAACAATGTGGAGGAGAGCAGCCGATGGTATCCCGGAGGCGGCATTTACCGTCCCGTCAAGCTCATCACGACCAACAAGGACAAACATATTGCCACATGGAGCGTCTTTGCTCGAACCACTGAACTGAGCGACAAACATGCTACCATGAAAGTGAGTGCCCAGATGGAAGGGGCAGCTGCCAACCCTACCACGACCATCGAAATTACCTTACGCGATGCGAAAGGCGGTTTCGTGGCTGCCAACAGGATAGAGCCTGATGCCAACGGACAGGTTGAAGCCAGCTTAGACATAGAGAAACCCAAGGCTTGGTCGCCCGAGTCTCCTTATCTCTATACCTTAGAGACCCGCCTCTATCAAGACAACAGACTGGCGGACATCCAGCGTACCAAGGTGGGACTGCGTACCGTGCGTGTCTGCAAGGAGAAGGGATTTGAGCTCAACGGAGTATCACGCAAGATTAAAGGCGTATGCCTGCATCACGACTTAGGTCCGTTGGGAGCTGCCGAAAACAAAGCCGCCATCATCCAGCGCATCAAACGACTGCAAGACATGGGTTGCGATGCCATCCGTTCGGCTCACAACATGCCTTCAACACTCATGATGGACCTCTGTGACTCGCTCGGAATGATGGTCATGGCTGAGAGCTTCGACATGTGGGTCTATCCCAAATGCAAGAACGGCTATGCACGCTTCTTCAAGGAGTGGAGCGACAGAGACATCACCAACCTGGTCTTGAACCACCGCAACCACCCCTCCATCATCATGTGGAGTATCGGCAATGAGATTCCGGAACAAGGCATGAAGGGAGGAACAGACATGGCACGACATCTGCAAGACCTCTGTCACCAACTGGACCCCACCCGACCTGTCACTCAGGGTATGGACCGTCCGGACAATGCCATACACACCGGATTTGCACAGGCCATGGATGTTCCGGGCTACAACTATCGACTGCACAAATATGAGTCTACCTTCAACAAGCTGCCACAGGGATTCCTCCTGGGGTCAGAGACAGCATCTACGGTCAGCAGCCGCGGTGTCTACAAGTTCCCTGTCGAGGTGAGCAACCAGAAGACCTACAGCGACGGTCAATGTTCAGGTTATGATGTGGAATACTGCTCATGGAGCAATCTGCCCGATGATGACTGGCGTATGCAGGATGACCTCTCATGGGTTATCGGAGAGTTTGTATGGACAGGTTACGACTACCTTGGTGAGCCTACTCCTTACGACAGCTACTGGCCCAGCCGCTCCAGCTACTTCGGCATCTGTGACCTGGCAGGTCTGCCCAAGGACCGTTTCTACCTCTATCGCAGCAAGTGGAATACCAAAGAACATACCACTCACCTCTTGCCCCACTGGACATGGCCCGGACGTGAAGGAAAGGTGACTCCTGTGTTCTGCTATACCGATGGCGTGGAAGGAGAACTGTTCATCAATGGTAAGAGCCAGGGACGTGTACGCAAAGATGCCAGCCAGCGTATCGGACGCTATCGTCTGTGTTGGAATGAGGTGAAATATGAGCCGGGAGAAGTGAAGGTTGTCACTTACGACAAGAACGGAAAGATTATCGGCGAGGCTGTGCAGAAGACTGCCGGCGCTCCTGCCGAGCTGGTACTTGAAACTGAATATACCGGCGAAAAAGGCTTGGTTGCCAATGGCAACGACTTGGCTTTCATCACCGTTTCGCTTGCTGACAAGAATGGTGTATTCGTACCTGATGCCACCGACCAGCTTAGTTTCGAGGTTAGCGGTGAAGGCAGTTTCGTTGCTGCCTGCAATGGCGATGCTACTTCTTTGGAACCATTCACCGAACCCAGTATGAAGCTGTTTAGCGGCAAATTGGTCGTGACCGTTCGCAGCAGCAATCAACCAGGCACTATTCAGGTGAAAGTGACAGATGCCAAGCGCAAACTGAGCAAGACGGTTGAAATCAAGACCGTGAAGCTGTAGGACTGGAAAGAAAATCGATGACCGCTACCGTTTTGGTTTCACCGCCAATACGGTAGCGGTTGTCTGTTCTCTCACCCACCAACCACAGTATCTGCCCCTGGGCATCGGCAAGTACCAGCTGACGGCGTTTTTCAAACAAAGAACGCTTCCTGTCGGTCAGATAATCACTCACCAGCTTAAACCCTTTCATACCGAAAGGTATCAGACGGTCGCCTTCGGCAACGGGGCGCAGAAACAAGGGAAAACGGATTTTGTCTGCATCCAAAGTGATGCGGAAGGTATCGCGCGAGGGAGTATAAGCATCGGTAAGAGGCTGCATGGAGAGACGCAGTCGGGGACAAGATGCATCGTCATCGGCTACACGATAAACATACGTACCCCATTCGGGTATGCGTAACAATGGCAGAGAGGGTGCATGGCGCTCGACAAGCAGGAAGCCTCGGTTGAAAAGAGCATCGTGTGTAGCAGAACTGAACATGCGTCCCGTCAGGCTGTCGGTCTTATCTGTCGCGGGCAAAGCAGCAATCAGGGCAGACATATCCTCCACCTGCGTCCTGCTGAAGCCCTTCCCATGAAGCCACTCATAGAGCAGTGTCCTCCAGGTATCTTGGGTCTGCAAAGCAGCCAGGGAGATACGCAGCGTTTGGCTATGCTCATCCTTCGTGCAAACATCTTCCCTCAGTCTGTCAACAGCCTGATTAAAAAGTTGCTCTGCATCCTGCATCCGTTCTGCCAACTGGGCAACATGCTCAGAAAAAGAGGGATTGAAACTTTGGAGCAAGGGTACCAGATGATGCCGGAATCTGTTGCGGGTTGCCTCATCGGTCAGATTGGTACTGTCGGTTACATAATCCTGACCCAACAGTTGCAGCCACCGGATGATATCCTCGCGGCTTACAGCAAGCAGCGGCCTGGCAATACATCCGTTCAAGGGTTTCATCCCTGTCATCCCGTGAATACCGGTTCCACGAACCATATTCATCAATACCGTCTCTACCTGGTCGTCCCGATGATGAGCCACGCAGACACGCTCTGCATCCACATCTTTTCTCAGTTGTTCAAAATAGCGGTATCTCAACTCGCGTGCCGCCAACTCGATACTGAGATGATGCAATTCGGCATAAGTACGGGTATCGAAATGAACACGATGGAGCGTGACACCCCATTTCCGACATAACTGCTCTGCAAAGTGTTCATCGCGGTCGGACTCCTCGCCTCTCAGATGAAAATTGCAGTGGATGGCTTCTACCCGATAGCCCAACAACAGAAGCACACGCAGCAATGCCACACTGTCGGCACCACCACTCAGCGCTACCAACTGTAGTCTGTCCGGCGAGAGCAGACGGTAGCGACGGATATATTCAGCTACGCGCTTTTGCATTTATTCCACATACAATACCAATCCCTTCAGGTATTCGCCCTCCGGATGGTAGATGTTGATAGGATGGTCTGCTGGCTGATGCAACTGGTGCAAGATTCGCACCTTGCGCCCTGCCTGTGCAGCAGCCGTAAAGACGGCATTGCGGAAGTTGTCCTTGGTCACTACCTGACTGCAGGAGAAGGTGAAAAGGATGCCTCCGGACTGTATCTTCTCGAAGGCTTTGGCATTCAAGCGGATATACCCTTTCAAGGCATTATGCAGAACGGCTCTGTGCTTCGCAAAAGCCGGAGGGTCGAGGATGATGAGGTCGTACTGACTGCCAGCCGCATCCAGAAACTTGAAGGCATCTTCACAGAAAGCCTCATGGCGCGGGTCGCCCGGGAAGTTCAGTTCTACATTCCTCTTGGTCAGCTCGATGGCTTTGCCGCTGCTGTCAACGGAATGAACCAGCTGGGCTTTACCCCTCATCGCATAGAAAGAGAAGCCACCTGTATAGCAAAACATATTCAGCACCTTCCTGCCATGGGCATAGTGCTCCAGCAGGGAGCGGTTCTCGCGCTGGTCGACAAAGAATCCCGTCTTTTGTCCTTTCAGCCAATCGACATGGAAACGCAGTCCGTTCTCGATGGCTGTATTGTCATCACTGCCTCCATAAAGGAAACCGTTTTCCTGGTCCAGTTCGGCCTTGAAGGGCAAAGTGGTCTCACTCTTGTAATACACATTCTCCAGACGCTCCCCCATCACCTTGACAAGAGCCTCAGCAATGGCTGTTCTTGACAGATGCATACCTACACTGTGAGCCTGCATCACCGCTGTCTTGCCATACACGTCAACCACCAGTCCGGGCAGATGGTCACCCTCGCCATGTACCAGTCGGTACGTATTGTTGTTGGGATTGTCTGCCATGCCGATAGCCTGTCTCATGCACAGGGCAGACTCAAAGCGTGACTCCCAGAAATGTTCATCAATGGCTATATCGTGGAATGAAAGCACCCTCACGGCAATGGAACCCACCTGATAGTGTCCTACGGCTATGAAGCTGCCCTCGTTGGAATAGACAGCCACCACATCACCCTCCTGCACCCCGTTGGGTACGGAGGCGAGAGCACCGGAGAAAACCCAGGGATGAAACCGCTTGAGACTATCCTCCTTACCTCTTTTAAGAATTACTTTCTTGTACATCTTCTTGGTTCTTAATGAGTTCGTAATCACCGCTTTTCGCCATTTCCAGATAAGCCTCATAGAGGTGTATACATGTCCATGCGTCGATGGCGGCATATTGTTTCTGTTTGTCGTTGAGCACATCAGCCTCCCAGTTGGACAGCTGTTGGTTCTTGCTGATACGCATTCCAAAGAAATTGGCATAGAGTTTCTGAAGACTCATATCCTCCACTCCCAGTTTCTTCACACAGTCCTGAAGGTCTATCATGTTTCCGGGCTTGAAGTCTCCCAGCTTGTGGAGCATCATGATATCATCGTGGAGGGAAAGTCCCACCTTAGGCACGGTGGTATCTTCCAGCAGACTGACGATGGCAGGTGTCAGTCCGGTATGGTTGAGTCGGAAGAGGAAACAGATGTCATCGGTAGACACCTGTAGCAGAGCCACCTGATGCAACACGCCACGACGGAAGGAAGGACGTGTCTCTGTGTCAATACCCAAAACAGCCTGCGACAGCAGGTATCTGACAGCCCGCTCAGCCTCTCCGGCATTGAGAATCACGATGATTCGTCCCGGAAAAACCACTCTTGGCAGTGTGGGAATGAGTTTTTTATCGTACTTACAGAAAATCTGTCTGGTCATATCAATTGGTCTTTGGGCTGCAAAATTACAAAAAAAATAGGAGTTTATGGTAAAATATGAGTTTTTTCCTTTACTTTTGCAGAAGATTTGCGTCACATCTGAAATGACGGATAATATTTTAAACGATAAACATAAACTCAAACACCTTGAAAAAGCAAGCCAAAACCAAGAAACTGGAGAAGCCGACATCATTCAGCGAAGCTCTCGGTTTGAATCATATCCTCGGTAACGAGAAGATGAATTTTATTCTGGGTCTTGTTCTCCTGGCAATTGCCATATACCTTTTACTGGCATTTGTCAGTTTCTTTGCTACGGGGGAGGCTGACCAGAGTCTGATAGAGTCGCCTCGCCCGGAAGACCTCGCCAACATGAAGAGGGAGTTCCAGAACAGTTGCGGTTCTCTGGGTGCCTATACTGCCTACTTCTTCATCAAGCAGTGTTTCGGCATTCCGGCATTCCTCATTCCCATCTTCATGCTCATGGCTGCATTCAATGCAATGAAAGCCTACAAGACCAATCTGCTCAAATGGTTTATGGGACTGATGATGGTGATGATATGGGCTTCGGTGACGTTCGCCAAGTTCTTCTCACCTTTCTTTACTGACAGCTGTTTCTCGCCTGGCGGTGACCATGGTCTCTACATCTGCGAGCGTATTGAGAACTATATAGGTACTCCCGGACTTACCTCCATACTGCTCATTACGGCTGTGGCATTCCTGACCTATATCAGTGCAGAGACAATCTACCTGATTCGACGTATCATCAACCCAACCAAGTTCTTCACTGACCGGGTGAAGTTCTCCATCAGCAAGGGGCATGAAGAACAGGCTTCTCAAACCATAGAGACGGTAGAAGACCCCGAAGTGTTTGACGACCCCAGTTCGCAGGTGGTCAACTTTGACATTGCAGTAGCAGAAGAACCGAAGAATGACAGCGGGGATAATCAAGAGAAGAGGGAAGAGACCGACGACGACAAGGACCTTAAGGATACCGTGTCCATCCTGGAAGAGAAACAGCAGAAGGCTGACGCTGAAATGGAAATGGACATCGAGCTGGCTAAAGGCGAGCAAAAAGCGGGCAACAAGACGCTGGTGAATGTGGGCAACAAGCAGCTGGCTCCATATGATCCCAAGCTGGACTTGGAGAACTACCACTATCCTACCCTTGACCTGCTGAAGAAATACGACAACGACGGGAAGCCCTATATCGACATGACCGAACAGAATGCGAACAAGAACCGCATTGTAGAGGTATTGCGCAACTTCAGCGTTGAAATCAGCAGCATCAAAGCCACCGTTGGTCCTACCATCACCCTCTATGAGATTACTCCTGCACAGGGTGTACGTATCTCGCGTATCAGAAATCTGGAGGACGACATTGCCCTCTCGCTCTCTGCCCTCGGCATACGTATCATCGCACCTATTCCCGGCAAGGGTACCATCGGTATCGAAGTGCCTAACGCCAAGGCAAACATCGTATCGATGGAGAGCATCCTGAACAGCAAAAAATTCCAGGAAACGACGATGGACCTTCCCTGTGCTGTCGGCAAGACCATTACCAACGAGGTCTTCATGTTCGACTTGGCTAAGATTCCCCATCTGCTGGTGGCTGGTGCTACCGGTCAGGGTAAGTCGGTAGGACTGAATGCCATCATCACCTCACTGCTGTACAAAAAGCATCCCGCCGAACTGAAAATCGTGCTCATCGACCCGAAGAAGGTGGAGTTCAGCATCTACGGACCGATTGCCAACCACTTCCTTGCCAAGGTGCCCGACGAAGATGCCGAACCTATCATCACAGATGTGACCAAGGTGGTGCGCACTCTGAACAGTCTTTGCAAGGAAATGGACACCCGCTACGACCTGCTGAAGATGGCTGGAGCCAGAAACATCAAGGAATACAACAAGAAGTTCATCGCCCGTCAGCTCAATCCAGAAAACGGACACCGTTTCATGCCCTATATCGTAGTGGTGATAGACGAGTTCGGCGATTTGATCATGACTGCCGGCAAGGAGATTGAACTTCCCATAGCCCGTATTGCCCAACTGGCACGCGCCGTAGGTATACACATGATTATTGCTACCCAGCGACCCACTACAACCATCATCACAGGTAACATCAAGGCTAACTTCCCAGGACGTATTGCCTTCAAGGTGAGTGCGATGATTGACTCAAAAACCATTCTCGACCGTCCCGGAGCTAACCAGCTGATAGGCCGTGGTGACATGCTCTTCCTGAACGGAGCTGAACCCGTGCGTGTGCAGTGTGCCTTTGTAGACACTCCCGAGGTGGAACGTATCAACCAGTTCATTGCCCAGCAGCAGGGATATATCGCTCCCTTTGAATTGCCAGAGCCCGACAGTCCCGACGGTGACGGCATGGGAAGCAGTGCGGATGTGGACATGCAGCATCTGGACCCGCTGTTTGAAGATGCCGCCCGCCTTATCGTCATCAACCAATCGGGCAGTACCAGTATGATTCAGCGCAAATTCTCCATCGGCTATAACCGTGCCGGACGCCTGATGGACCAGCTGGAGAAAGCCGGTGTGGTAGGTATTGCCATGGGAAGCAAGCCACGTGAGGTATTGATTCAGGACGAAATGAGCCTTGCCAACCTGTTGAGCAGTTTGAGATAAAAATAAACGTATGAACATCATCAGAAAAATTACATTACTGCTGCTGGTTATCGTCTGCCAGATTACCACAGCCCAGACTGCCCGTCAGGTTCTTGACAAAGTGGCAGCAACCGTAGAGAACGCAGGAGGAGTGACAGCCGCTTTCTCCATCAGCAATACGAAGATTCAGGCACGAGGAACCATTGCCTTGAAGGGGAAGAAATTCCAGGTGACTACTCCGCATGGCATCACCTGGTTTGACGGCAAGACACAATGGACCTACGTGAAGCAGAACGACGAAGTAAATGTGAGTACGCCCACCGAGGCGCAACTGCAACAAATCAATCCGTACACCTTTCTGAATCTATATAAGAAAGGATATAACCTGTCATTGGACAAGAAGGCTGCTTCTACCTACGAGGTTCATCTGAAAGCCACTTCTGCCAAATCTAAACTGCAGGAGGTGTATGTCGTTGTCAATAAGAAAAACTATGTACCCTCGCAAATCAAGATGTTGCGCGACGGCAAATGGACTACCATCGCCATCACCGACTTCAAGAAAGCGAAACTCAACGACAACCTGTTCCGCTTCAATGCCAAGGACTATCCTTCAGCAGAAGTCATTGACCTGAGATAAAACCCACGAAGCATTATGTATTACGAAGGTATCATCATCGCCATTGGCACGTTCCTCATCATCGGACTCTTTCACCCCATTGTCATCAAGACAGAATACTATTTCGGTACACGTCCTTGGTGGATATTCCTCATCCTGGGCATTGCTGCCATAGCTGCCGCTCTCTTTGTGGCTGACGTGATGCTCTCGGCCCTGCTCGGCGTGCTGGGAGCCTCCCTCCTCTGGAGCATAGGCGAACTGTTTGAGCAAAAGCAACGGGTTGAAAAGGGATGGTTCCCCAAAAGGGAGAAAAAAGAGAAATAAGCTATATAGGTAAAGCATGAAGGCGATACTCATACTGGTGGGCAAGACCACGGACAGACATTTTGCAGCCGGCATCAATGATTATACGACACGCATCGCTCATTATATGCCATTCAGTCTGCAGGTAATCCCAGAACTGAAGGCTACCAAAAACCTCAGCGAAGAACAGCAGAAACAACAGGAGGGAGAGCTGATACTGAAACAGCTGCAGGCAGGCGACCATCTGGTACTGCTCGACGAGCACGGAAAACAGTTCCGAAGCATGGAGTTTGCACAGTGGATGGAACGCAAGCAGGCAGCTGTCAGAAGACTGGTCTTTGTCATCGGCGGTCCTTACGGATTCTCGCCGGCGGTATACAGTCGCGCCGACGAACAGATTTCACTCTCGCCTATGACTTTTTCCCACCAGATGGTAAGGCTGGTGTTTACCGAGCAGCTCTACCGTGCCTGCACCATCATCCGAGGCGAGCCTTATCACCATGAATAAAAAGCAGAAGCAAGCATGAAGACAGACTACATAGAAATACAAGGTGCCCGAGTCAATAACCTGAAGGGCATCAGCCTCAGAATACCCCGCGACCAGTTCATCACCATATCAGGGGTCAGCGGTTCGGGCAAATCGTCTTTAGCCTTCGACACCATCTATGCCGAAGGACAACGCCGCTATGTGGAGAGTCTATCCTCCTACGCCCGACAGTTTCTGGGGCGTATCAACAAACCAGAATGCGACTTCATCAGAGGCATCCCTCCAGCTATTGCCATTGAACAGAAAGTGATTAGCCGTAATCCACGTTCGACGGTAGGCACCTCTACTGAGATATACGAGTACCTGCGCCTGCTTTTTGCCCGTATCGGTCACACTTTCTCGCCCGTGAGCGGTGAGGAAGTGAAGAAACACAGCGTGGAGGATGTGTGTCTCTGCATGAAACAGTTTTCTCCCGGCACCCGCTTTTTGGTTCTCTCACCCATCTGCCTTTCTGCCGACCGTACCATTCAACGCCAACTGGATGCCTATCGCTTGCAGGGTTACAGCCGTGTGATGGTGAAGAACGAAGTGAAGCGTATTGACGAACTGACTGACGAGGAGACGGAACAGGTCAGCCAGGATGGTTTTCTCGTCATCGACCGATTGTCCGTCGATGATACACCCGACACTTTGGCACGGCTTTCCGACTCGGCAGAGACGGCTTTCTACGAGGGGCACGGAGCTTGTCGGCTCATGTTCATGCCATCCATGCTGAGCTATGACTTCTCCATCCGCTTCGAAGCGGATGGCATGACATTCGAAGAACCCAATGACAACATGTTCTCGTTCAACTCTCCTGTCGGAGCCTGTCCCGAATGCCAGGGGTTCGGCAGTATTATAGGCATTGACGAGAAACTGGTTATCCCCAACACCACGCTGAGTGTCTACGACGGATGTGTGGTATGCTGGCATGGAGAAAAGATGGGGTTGTGGAAAGAGGAGTTCTGTCGTCGTGCTGCCCGTGACAATTTCCCCATCTTCGAACCATATTATCAATTATCCCGAAAACATAAGGATTGGCTGTGGCATGGACTGCCCTCTGATTCGGGCAAGAAGGGGGACCGCGTCAGCATAGACGGATTCTTCCAGATGGTACGCGAGAACCAGTACAAGATACAATACCGGGTGATGATGGCCAGATACCGTGGAAAAACCATCTGTCCCCGTTGTCACGGCACCCGTCTGAAACCAGAAGCCGAATACGTGAAGATAGGCGGCAGGAGCATCACCGATCTGGTACAAATGCCCATCGTCAACCTGAAGCCTTGGTTTGAACAGCTCCAACTGTCCGAAAATGATGCTGCAATAGGCAAAAGACTGCTCAACGAAATCAATACCCGTCTGCAGTTTCTCCTGGATGTGGGATTGGGTTATCTCACCCTCAACCGTCTTTCCAATTCGCTCAGCGGAGGTGAGAGCCAGCGCATCAATCTGACGACCTCTTTGGGTAGCAGTCTGGTAGGCTCCGTCTATATCCTCGACGAACCTAGTATAGGTCTGCACAGCCGCGATACCGAACGTCTGATTGGGGTATTCAACAAACTGAAAGACCTGGGAAATACGGTGATTGTGGTGGAACACGATGAAGACATCATACGTGCTGCCGACCATCTGGTAGACATTGGTCCCGATGCAGGCTCATTGGGAGGAGAAGTTGTGTTCGAAGGTTCGCCCAAGGACATCCATGAGTGCTCACTCGCCAAGTACCCTCACAGCCATACCGTGAAATACCTTTTGGGAGAAGATGCCATCCCCCTGCCTACAAGCCGCCGCCCTTGGAATCGTTCCATCACCGTAAACGGTGCGCGCATGAACAATCTGAAGGGCATTAACGTCACTTTTCCTCTCAACGTACTGACAGCCGTCACGGGAGTCAGCGGTTCGGGCAAGTCAAGTCTGGTCAAAGGCATACTCTATCCTGCCATCAAAAGGCTGTTGGGAGATGTGTGTGACGCTCCCGGCGAGAACCTCGGCATCACAGGCGACTTGAAAGCCATTGAACGCATTGAGTTCGTCGACCAAAACCCCATAGGCAAGAGTGCCCGCTCCAACCCTGCCACATACGTCAAGGCCTACGATGCCATCCGTGACCTCTTTGCTGAGCAACCGTTATCCAAACAGATGGGGTTCACCTCCCAATATTTCTCTTTCAATACCGACGGCGGTCGCTGTGACGAATGCAAAGGTGCTGGAGAGATTACGGTTGAAATGCAGTTTATGGCAGACATCGTCCTGCCCTGTGAATGCTGTCACGGCAAGCGCTTCAAGCAAGAGATACTGGACGTGAAGTTTCATGGAAAGAACATCGCTGATGTACTTGACATGACGGTCAGCGATGCCCGTCTGTTCTTCAGCGAACACGGAGAGCAGCTGATATCCGACCGCCTTCGCACACTCGATGAAGTAGGATTAGGCTACATCCACCTGGGACAGAGTTCGTCGACACTGTCCGGAGGAGAAAACCAACGAGTCAAGCTGGCTTATTTCATCGGTCAGGAAAAGCAGTCGCCTACCCTTTTCATCTTCGACGAGCCAACCACAGGCCTTCATTTCCATGACATCAAGAAACTGCTGGAATCCTTCAACAGCCTCATCAGCCGAGGTCATACCATCGTGGTGGTTGAACATAACCTGGAAATCATCAAGTGTGCTGACCATATCATCGACTTAGGTCCTGAAGGTGGAGACCAGGGAGGCAACATCGTAGCCACAGGCACACCAGAAGCTATCTGCGGCTGCAAGAACAGTCTCACGGGCAAATACCTCAAGGACAAACTGTTTTGAAGCCATCTGACAATAAGCTATCGCAGAAACCTTCATTGACCGATACAGGAAAGACCGCAAAGGTAATTCCTCAAAGAATTGTAATTAATAGAACCTACCTTTACATGATATACAAGAACCAAGAAGAAAAAAAATGCAGGTTTCGCAAGAAAAATTTGGCAGAACAAAAAAAAAGCACTACCTTTGCAACGCTTTTGCAAGAAAAGGCTTCTTACAGTAGGCTTTTTTCGTGATTGTGCAAAAGGTCTTATTGAAACAAAAGAGAGAACAAGCCGATATGGCTCAGTTGGTAGAGCAATTCATTCGTAATGAATAGGTCCCCGGTTCGAGCCCGGGTATCGGCTCTCTTTTGACTTTCCATAACAGCAAACATCAATCATTCAAAACCTCTATCATACATGTATGTTGCTTTGACTCCTTGTCGTAGTTGATTCCTACGAGAAGGATGTCGCCTGTATAGTCAGCCA
>CAMAHD010000051.1 GCA_945834405.1 uncultured Prevotella sp.
TATGGACACGAAACCATTGAACCGAATTAAGGTAGTGATGGCAGAGCGCATGGTATCAAATAAAGACCTAAGCGAAATGCTTAACAAGGACACTGCCACTATATCCAGATGGGTAACAAATACGTCCCAACCTACCTTGGAAAGCCTGATTGAGATTGCTAAGGCATTGAAGTGCGATATTGGCGATCTTGTTCGTATGGATGATTCTACGATTTTAAAAAATCAAGAATGAACTTTCTAATCATCATCAATTATGCCAATCAATAAGAACGCGCTACTGCGATACCAGATTCTTGACCGCTGTTTCAGTGACCGTCATCGACGTTACGAGATTGAAGACCTCGTTGATAAGGTGAATGAGGCCTTGCTTGACTTGTATGGCAAGACTGTCAGCCTTCGACAAATACGTGCTGACATTACCTACATGCGTGACAGGGTGTCTTATAATGCACCCATCGTGGCTCGTCCTATTGAAGGCAGAAGATGCTATTACACCTATGAAGATCCTCATTTCTCCATCTTCAGCAATGAACTTACAGTAGAGGAAGTGAAGAATCTTTTGTCAACCATTGACATGCTCGGACGCTACCGTAGTCCAAAGAATGCATGGCTTGAAGAGGTGATTTCCAGCTTGGAACTTCGTTTCGGCATTAAGGCAAAACGAGAAAAGATTGTGTCTTTCGAGCAAAATGGGCAACTTAAAGGTATTGAGTTTCTTTCTGACCTTATAGATGCAATAATCAATCACCAACCGTTGAAGATGACTTACCGCCCATATAAAGGGGATGAGCAGACAATGGTCATACATCCTCATTATATGAAACAGTATAATTCTCGGTGGTTCCTTTTCGGACTTGAAGATCATGGGGAATATGGAATGAGTCCAGTAAACAAGGCTCTCGACCGTATTGTGAAGTTTTCAGTTGCTAAGGTGCCATTTGTAGAGAACGACCAAATTGAGTATGAGACATATTTCGACGACATTGTAGGTGTAACCCATGACCGAAAGCATCCTGACGTTGAACATGTGGTTCTAAGGTTCGCAAAAGAACGTTTCCCATACGTTGTGTCAAAACCAATTCATCATAGTCAGCAGATAGTGGATGCCGAGGAAGGAACACTCTCCATTGATGTTCGTATAAACCGAGAATTGGAGCAGAACATTTTTTCGTTTGGACAGCAAGTTGAAGTGCTATCTCCTGAGTGGTTTCGTACTCAAATTAAAGAAAAATATAAAGAAATTATAAAATTATATGGATTGTGAAGATAGACTGCACCATGCAATCATAGCTTTGCACCCGTAACTTAGAAAGAATGGCATTAGATAAAGAGACATATCGCATTTTTGAACACATCACCGATGTGGATATCTCAGAGCAAGACATCTGGGATTATGAGCCTGATGTGCTCAATAAGTTGCTGATTGACCACACCATGTCTGCCAAAGCAAGGGCAGAATCTAACGACCAGTCGAAGTTTGTCAACATCTTCTGGGCTACTCATGATTATGAGGCAATGAAGAGAATGGACCAAGGCAATGAAGGCTATCGCTATGATGACCAGATTATGCCAGAAAAGATTATCGGGCAGAACGGACGTGTCATCATGCCTCGTGTTCTCAAAGATAAACAGCTTCAGATTGACCGCACCAAAGATAAAGCCGAAGTATTCACTCCCTCTTGGGTCTGCAATGCGCAGAACAACTTGATTGATGAAGCATGGTTCGGACGCAAGGATGTGTTCAACCACGAGATTGTCAACGAGGACGGCACTCATTCTTGGATTCCTACTGAGGAAAAGATCGAGTTCCCTGAAGGTGACAAACAAAAGACATGGAAGAAATATGTCACGGAAAACCGCTTGGAGATAACATGCGGCGAAGCCCCATATCTGGTAAGCCGTTATGATACGACCACAGGCGAATCCATACCTCTCGCAAACAGAATCGGTCTTCTTGACCGTAAGTTGCGCATTGTCGGCGAGAACACTACCAATCCAGGCGAATGGCTGGATTGGGCTCGCAAGGCTTATATGCATACTTACGGTTACGAGTGGCAAGGCGACAACCTTTTGTTGGCTCGTGAAGCATTACTGTATACATTCATTGAATATTATAAGGCGAAGTTCCCCGATGAAGAATTAAAGAAATCCTCCATCGTTGGCATTGCCCGCATTATTTCATGGAACCTTTGGCAGATGGACGGCATCAAGATGGTGGTGCCCGACAGCTGCGACAAGCAATACGAAGAAAACCTATGGGGCGAGAAGATCAAACGCGAATGCAAGGCTTGTAAGGAAGGAACCGCCACAGGACATATCGGCGTTCAATGCCTCATACGTGACTGGAGCAAAGCCAAGCCCAAGGAAGGTTATCAGTTAAAGCCAGGCGAAGACCCTAAGTCAAGCCCCTGGCAGAAATTGACGTTCCAATCGTTGCTCTACGGTCATAATCGTACTGAGGATGAAGAAGACGCATAACCACAGACAATAAATATCCACACTATATGAGCATTAAATATACTATCACCCAATCGAGGCTTCTGTACGTTCTCTCCATCAACGACAGAAAGCACGCCAACCTTCTGAAGGTCGGTGAAGTGTTTGTTGACAACGATGTTGCCGACAATCCTAACAAACAAGTGCTCGCCAAGGCCGTCCGTGACGTTCTTGACAAACGTTCCTACATGCAGGGGGTCACTTACCACATCGAGCATGTCGAGTGTACCACCTACAATCAGAATACCAAATGCTACAAGGCAGATGATGTGTATCGCACTTTGATAGCAATGGGCATCCCTTCTACAGCTCTCAACAGATATAAGGGAGAGGATGCTGATATTTGGTTCCACTGTTTCTTGGCCGAAATCCAGGAAGCTATACGGAAAATCAAGAACGGACAGGGTGCCGGTTATGGAGCCATTAAGTTCCGCCCAGAGCAGGACAAGGCCATTTCCGATACCGTCAGCCATTTCCGCAAACAGAATGGCAAGGCGTTCCTTTGGAATGCCAAGATGCGCTTCGGTAAGACACTGAGCGGTCTGGAGGTTGCAAAACAGATGGGTTACAAGTCAACACTAATCATTACCCACCGTCCTGTAGTGGATAAGGGTTGGCACGATGATTTCAGGAAAATCTTCGGCAAAATGCCAGAGTACCATTATGCCACTCGAATGAGTGACAACGATTCGGAGGGTGGTAATTTCTACTCTTTAACTAAAGATGTAGATGCAGGAAAGAAGAAACTTGTGTTCTTTGTGTCTATGCAATATCTACGTCTCTCTCAATATGTGGGAGGAAAGGAGCGCAACTTCGATCCCTTGAAGAAGGCTATCATGCAGTATGATTGGGACTTCGTGATGGTGGATGAAGCACACGAGGGTATCGAGGCTGCTGCCGGTATTCGTGTGATGGAGAAGCTGAAGAAGGAGAACACCCGAATTCTCTCACTCTCAGGTACTCCTTTTAATCTTTTGGATAAGTACGACGAAGGCGAAATCTACACTTGGGACTATGTGATGGAGCAACGTGCCAAGCAGGAATGGGACGACAAACATTTTGGTGACCCCAACCCTTATGCAGAATTGCCACGTATGCAGATTCTCACATTCACGCTTCCTAAGATGGTACGTGATGAAGCCATCGAGAACAACGAGGTATTCAAGTTCCATGAGTTCTTCCGAGTGTGGACGGAAGAAGATAAGAAAGCTTACCAAAAGCTGATTGATAACGAGAAAAGTCCTCTGAGACGTGCAGAGCTTCAGGCTCAACAGGCAGAAATCAAGGTTGACAAGTTCATTCATGAGGGTGCCGTTCGTCGGTTCCTCGACAAATTGGTAGAGGAATCAGAGACGAGCCAATACCCCTTCTCAACCGATGAGTTCCGTGAGCATTTCCGTCACACCTTCTGGCTGCTGCCTGGTGTGAAAGAGGCTGCCGCACTCTATGAACTGCTGAAGGAACACGATGTATTCGGCGAAGAGAACGATATGTTCCACATCGTCAATGTGGCTGGCGACGGCAACATTGAGGATAAGGATGGCAGTGCCCTGAAAGAGGTGCAAGAGGCCATCAAGAAGTTCGAATACACTATTACCCTGTCATGTGGTAAACTGACAACGGGTGTTTCGGTTCCAGAATGGACGGCTGTGCTCTGCATGAAGGGTTCTGAGAACACCCCTGCAGCCAACTATATGCAGACCATCTTCCGTGTCCAGACTCATGCCGTGCTCGGTGGTCGTCAGAAGTCCGACTGCTATGTGTTCGACTTTGCTCCAGACCGTGCGCTTACCGCTGTAGCAGAAACGGCAAAGATGGCTGTCGATGCACAGGGTGCTGGAAAGAAGCAGATGAAACGTAAGCAGAAGGAGGAAGAAGAACACCTCCAGGCCTTCATCAAACTCTGTCCTGTACTCTCTATGGATGAAGGCGAAATGGGCAAACATTTCTCTGCCAACCAGATATTCGAGAAGTTGTCGAATGTCTATATTGAACGTGCCGTGCGTAGTGGTTATGCTGACAACTCCATCTATAATCCAGACCAGTTGTTGAACCTCACACCTGAACAGGAGAAGGCTCTTGGCGATGTTCACGACCTACTCGGCTCTATGCCCGCTGGCTGGAAACCAGAGAAGATCAATATCAACAAGAACGGTCTTGGTGACACTCAGAATGCAGAGATGGTGAAGTACATCTATTACCTCACCTCTCAGAATGTCAATCCTGCCCAGCCGGTTATGTCGGCAGAGAGTGATGACAACGGCTGTCCGATGACCGATACCGATGGGTGGGATGACAAGATGTGTGCGCCCAGCCAGATGTTCCCTTATCTCTTTGTGTCTAACAGTCGCTTCATCGAGGGGGAATGGACAGACTTCTCCAAGCCTGTGCTTTGGAAAGAATGGACTGACCCTGAGAAAAATACCGACGAGGCCAAGAAGAAGCGTGATCAAGAGAATAAGGAGAAACGTGCCCGTATGTCGGTACTCCGTGGCGTAGCCATCCGTATTCCGCTGTTGGTCTATGGTGCCGAAATCAATGATGACGATGGCGAGGAGATTACCATTGACAACTTTGCCAGTGAGGAAATTGTTGACCAGGCATCGTGGGATGAGTTCATGCCAAAGGGCTTCACCAAAGAGACTTTCAACATCTTGAAGGACTGCTTCGACCGCAGCATCTTCACAGGTGCAGCCAAGCGCATCCGTCAGATGGTGAAGGAGGCCGACAACCTGAATACAGAAGACCGCATCGCTAAGATTGCCACTATCTTCTCCTATTTCCACAATCCTGATAAGGAGACAGTATTGACTCCATGGAAAGTCGTCAATCGTCACATGAGTGACTGTTTGGGTGGTTGGTGCTTCTTCAATGAAGAGTTTGATGCAGAATATACCGAAGAAAACGAATATGGTGAGAGCATCAAAATGGCTCGACCTGTAGGAATGACCATTGATGAGAATAAACATATCGAGTTTACTAACGAAGTGACCAAGAACGTATTTGGTGACTATAATGCCCGTATTCTTGAAATCAACTCCAAGACGGGTCTCTATCCGCTCTATATGGCTTACTCCCTGTTCAAAACCTCAAAGGAGAAGGCTTTCCGTGAAATTGAGTTGACAGGGGAACGTGGCACAAGCACTGACTCTGAGGGTTATTACCGTCAGGCTGGCAACGACTTGGAGATTTGGAAGGATGTGCTGCAAGACAACATCTTTGTCATTTGTCGCACAACGATGGCAGTCAGCATAACCAAACGTACACTTGCTGGCTTCCGTAAAGATATTCGCATGAATGTGAAGTGCTACAGCAAGGAGATTGAAGTAAACGACCTCGTGAGTGCAGGTGTAATGAAGCGTGATGCCGAAGGCATGACCAAACAAGGCAATAGCTTCTATTTCAAAGGAAAGCAAAAGCTCGACTGTGATATGATTACTGTACTACGTGCCAAGCCTGAACTGTTCCGCAAAGATATTGTGCAAGGCGTTGACTTCTGGCACGTATATAATTCTATTCCAAAATCAGAAAAAGAAGATATAAACAATATGAAATTCAAAGCAATAGTAGGTAATCCACCGTATCAGCTTTCTGATGGCGGAGGAAGTAAGGGGATTAGTGCTTCTCCAATATATCATACATTTGTCAACAATGCTAAAAGTGTACACCCTTGTTATGTCTCTATGATAATGCCAGCAAGATGGTATGCTGGGGGCAAGGGCTTAGACGATTTCAGGCATGATATGCTCACAGATCGTCATGTTTCTGTTTTAACAGATTTCCCAAAGAGTAGAGACTGTTTTACCAGTTCAGATATAGCAGGCGGTGTTTGCTTCTTCTTGTGGGATGAAAACTATCAAGGAGATTGTCGATTTACATCGTCAATAGGTAGCGATTCTACAACTTGTATTCGCAATTTGTCTGAATTTGACATCTTTATACGCGACAATATTGGAATAGGAATAATACATAAGGTGTTGGCTAAAATGAATAGATTCTATTCTTCCCGGATTTTCCAATATAAGCCTTTTGGCTTAAGAACATATGTTCGAGGAGAAAGTCTGCCTTTTAACGGAGCAATAATAATTCATAGCAGTCAGGGACAGGGCTATATAAAGGAAGATGAAGTAACAAAGAATAAAAAACTCATCAATGACTACAAAATATATATAGGTCTTTTAGACCCAGATCGTGCAGGAGTAAACAATTCTTCCAGTGGAAGAAATGTTATTACAAAAGTTAAATTGATTGGTCCTAAAGAAGTCATTACGGAGTCTTATATTCTTCTTGATTCTCTTAAAAAAGAATCAGATGCTATAAAAGCCGCAAAATTTTTCAAGACTAAATTTGCAAGATTACTTATAGCTTTAGGAACAACAGGTCTTATGTATTCTAAAGACTGTTTTCAGTTTGTTCCATGGTTTGATTATTCAAATAATGACATAATCAGCTGGGAACAATCAACAGATGGCATCAATAACTCTCTTGTGAAGTATTTCGGACTTACAAATGAAGAAATTTCTTATGTTGATAACCAAATTAAGCCAATGGATTAAAGCCTAAGCAATAAATATCTTTTCTCACTGACTAATGAGCATAGTAATGGCACAGATAACAGGCTATACAAGAGAACAGATGCACGAGCTTTTCCACCAGTATCTGATGGAGAAGTTCGAGGGCGACGTGTCTGAAGTAAACGTGTTCGTCGATACAGCCGAAGATGTACTCCCCTTCACGCTAAACGAACACTTTGGCACAGGCTACGCAAGTATCTACGACCTTCAGGATGAAAACGAGATAGAGTCTTTGCGCAAGAAGATCAAAGCCCATCCCGTGCTGAAGAATATCGACAGGCGTGAAGAACCACGTTATACCGAGGTGTTGAAGTGGTATAGGTTGTTTGTGAAATCGCTGCAAAAGGAAACCGCTCCTGTTCTTGTGCCAGGCGAGGAGGAATTTTCCACCAAGGTTGCCGACAACCCCGAGCCACCAGTTGCACACAACGATGCCGACTATGCGCCCGATGCTGAAGGACTGGAGCATCAGTACAACCTGACCAAGAAAGAGCGCAACCCGGAGCTGCGCCGTAAGTGCATCGAATACTACAAGCACCTTTGGGGCGGTCGCATCCACTGCATCTGTTGCGGGTTTGACTTCGGCAAAGCCTACGGCGACATTGGAGAAGGTTATATCGAGATACACCATGTGAACCCTCACCACACCTTTGAGGGAGTACACATGGTTGACCCAGCCCATGATCTCATCCCATTGTGTTCCAACTGCCACTCCATGATACACAGAGTGCCGGGACAAGGTGAGTGTATGACGCTGAAAGAACTGAAAGAACATTACAAAGGAATAAAATACAACGACTGATATGCAGCAGACGCAAGAAGACATACAACTACTGCAATGCCTGACGATAAGGACAGAGCAGATGCGCCAGGGAATCCTGCACGGCAGGCCCTACGTATGGGAACTCCGGCTATCGCTCGAAGAGTTCTATGTCCTTGAATCGTCCATCAACAACAGCATCTCCTCCCATGCAGGAAAACATGACCACCTGCTGACGGAGGAATTTGCCGTTATTGTAGTGATGTATCTCGCTGAGTGGTACAAACGCTTCTATAAGGGAGCTGACACCCAGGACGAGAACAAGATTCTTGCTCTCTCTTCTAAAGAGTTGGAAAGGCTCTATGACTTGGCAGGGATAGACAAGAACACCTTTGTCTATAATGCCTCAAAGAACCCCGACAAGACCTCCTTCCGTTGGTTGGAGTCAATGCAGGTGTTGGGAGGTCTGGCTGTACAGGCAGAACTGAAACGTGATGACAACGACAAGCTCCTTACACAACTCTGTAAGATATTCCATGGTGAAGACATTGACCTCGATGACCTGAAAGACAGGAACAGAGCTGTTGCCTTCCAGGAGTCTATAGCTCGAAAGCACAGTCTGTATGAATACCTGAAGTGTATTCTGGAGAAAGACGAGCGAGGCCGTCGGAACCTGCCCTTCGCTACTTCTGATACCAGGAATGAAGACACCTATATCCCCCAGCTGATACACCGAATAGAGGAAGCTGACAGAATTGCAAAGAAGAACAAGTTCGACTTCGAGTGGATAATCAGTTATTCTGCCAGTCGCAGCCAGATGGTTCGTCACTTGCGAGTGAAGCTGAAGCCGGAAGTGATTGGCGGCGGCAGGAAGCAATATATAGGCTACGACCGACTACGCCAGCCCGAATGGGGCATTGACAACCCAGAGAACATTGGACGCATACGCTTCTATTTGCGTTTCAAGAACGGGAACCACTGTATTCAGAAAGAAGGGAAACAGGAAGAACCGCTATTCAAATATGACAATACGGGAAGTGAAAATACCGGCTTCCTCTCAGTGAACAAAGAAGATGAGAACACCTATACCAACGTACCTGTAGGCAGATTCGACAAAGTGGAGATGGTGATGCGGTACGATGAGGAATGCCGTGTCGTACAGACTCTGGAGGTGAAAGACTACATGCAGGTCTATTCGCTTCCCAAGAAACCCACGATGTTTTCAGACCGACGGAACTCACAACGCCCCACGTTCCTTATCTTCTCTTCGGCCTATCATCTGACAGAGCCATACCGAGACCTGTCAGTGGTGTATGCCCACTTCCGTAACGGAGAACAGCTGAGTGAGGATTACTGCTGGTGTCCCATCAACGATAAGGTCATCATTGCCGACAGCGACGGCAAGGAGGTTATGCCCCCGTTCTTCAACCGTAACGGCCTCTTTCAGGTCGTTACGAAGAAATATCTGAAGACCATCAAATACAGGGAGAACCTTTACGTGCTCTATCAGTACATCGATGCGGAGTACGATGAATACGAGTATCAGGAAGACCCGCAGATGCCAGTCCTTTTCGGCAGGAACGGCTTGGAGGTGCGGCATTATCCGTCGGGTGTGACCAAAGACTATGTACCCGTAACGGACTATGACTTAGAGTGGCTGAAGGACAACCGCTATGTGGATTGGAGCAAAGAAGAACCACAGCAGGGAGCCATCCGTCTGCGTGTCACCGTCAAGGGCATAGTGTTCAAGACACAAGTCTATTACGTGCCCTTTGCCCCGGACAATGTGGAGCAACCTCCCATCTGGCGAGACTTTGAGCACCAGCGCATCTGTACGGCACTCAATGATGTGGAAGAAATACAAGATGACATCAATAAGCTGCTGCAAGGTGAAGAGATGGAAGACACCAAACAGCTGAAGATTGGAACAGACGAAGCGCGGATTATGGTGGATGTGTATCGTCCCGTCATCGTCCGTGAGCTTTCACAAAAGAAAACAAACGATGAGGATAGCCACGTCATCAGTTACTATCAGAAGGATGAAGACATTCACATCCCATTGATAGACTGTGAACAATTCTCGGTGCGTGACTTCTCGGAAAACGGCGTAAGGGAATACCAGGTACGAAACAGAAGTACGGTGTATTATCATTTCCCTACCTTCAACCAGACGAGTCTGAAAGCTGAGACCTATACAGAAGAATATAGCGCGAAGGAACTTACTGCTGCCAACATTCCTCTCGACTATCTGAAGATATATATGACCAAGCCGCAGGACAACATGACAGACCTGTACGCCTGGGACTATCAGCATGATCCTACCCCCGTTGAAAGTCCGAATGAGCTGACGGTAGAAGGCATCGTGTTCCAAAGCCTGAAAGATAACGACTCGCCACGAGACTATGCTATGCCGGTCATCAAGAAAAAGAGTGGATGGGGTGGAAAGAAGAACGTCGTTGCCGTTGATCCGCTGTATTGCTTTGAGACGGCTGCCGAACACAAGACTTATTTCTTCCTGTTCAGTCCACTCATTAAGATCATATCAGGCAGAACACAGATAAAGGACATCTTCCTTCCGCTCTTGCGGAAACGTGACTATCAGTTCAATGATATAGACATCAACAATCTCTACAGGTTTGCCATGCAGTTCCATTTTGACTGGATGTTGCTGCCACGGGAGCTGTGGAAGAGCGAAATAGAGACGTTCGCCACAACAGAAGAAGAGTGCAATATGCTCAAAGACAAAGTGTCGGCATTCTTCTTTAAGACACCGAAGAGAACCGATGAACGGGAAGAGTTACACTTGAAGGACTTTCTCAGACGCTATTGGACATTTGATGTGTGGCCAAAGGTAGATGATATAGCAGACAAAGCCCTCAAACTCATCAAGGATGATGGCGATGCACTGGGCAATATGGAAATAAAAGACTTCCTGAAGCTCTACGATGAATGCAGATACAAGTTCATCGAAATGAGCAAGGTCGTAGTAATAACAGAATAAATAGAACCATGATATATGAAGCAGAAGTTTAGATTTGCAGAGCTATACCGTAAGAACAAGACGGCAGTGGAGAAAACGCTGTCGGCCATGTGGTGTGGCGAAGCACGTAACGAAAGCCAAAAGGGTTACATCAGTCAGTTGACAAAACTTATTCCAGAGGTGTTTGCTCCCAAGGATGCGATGCCCTTGGTACAGTGCATGAACAACTACGAGACGGTCTATCCAGAACATGCTGCTGAAGCTGAAGAAATGCTCGGAACCTTGTGGAAGAAGACACTGCCACCCGGTGAGACCTATCTTCCCTACGAGCATCAGTACCAATGCTGGAAGACGCTGTTGAAGGACAAGACACCTGACGGCAAGAACATGAGTATCGTGGTGACAACAGGTACAGGTTCAGGTAAGACGGAGTGTTTCATGCTTCCGCTTGTGCAGGACTTGATCGACAACTATGTAGCAGAAGAGGTGCAAGCTATCTTCCTCTATCCCCTCAATGCCCTGATGGAAGACCAGAAAGCCCGTATGGAGAAACTATTGGCTGGTACGGAACTGAAGTTTGCCGTATATAATGGCGACATGCCCCAGATAATCCCTGCACCAGAGGCTTCCGACTATAAGAAGGTGCTGCGCAAGGTGGATGCCATCAAAGGTATCACCCGTGATGAGCATGGCAACGTGATTGAGGAGAAATATCCTCACGTCATCGCCACCAGAGAGGAACTTCGTCAGCATCCTGCCAATATTTTGCTGACCAATCCTACCATGTTAGAGTATATTCTGTTAAGAGAGAAGGACAGGAACCTTATCAAAGAAGACAAGAAGACACTCCGTTGGATTGCCCTTGATGAGACACACACCTATACTGGTGCCGGAGCGGCAGAGATAGCCATGCTTATCAGGCGTGTGCTGATGGCCTACGGCGTAACGACCGATGACGTGCGTTTCGCTACATCATCGGCCACCATCGGCAAGAGCGGTGACGATAAGGCGAAGGAAGAACTGCAAGCATTCATAGCAGACATCACGGGTCTGCAAATGAATCAGGTGCGCTACGTGGACGGAAAGCGGAAAGGCTTGGATGCCATTCCTGAGAAAGACAAAGAATACTGGCTGCGTCTGATGAATGAAAACGAGGACGGCTACCTGCGTTTAGACGAACTGATTCCCGAATGCGACACCATAGAAGAAAAGCTCGACAGGCTGGACAAGATGTGTCAGACGGCAGAAGAGGAAGGATTGGAAGACCTCCGCGTGAAGGTACACTACTTTTATCGTGTGCCTAATCATGGTCTGTTTGTCGACATATCAGACCCTCACTACAAGGAAGACGGCAGTTTCAAGATATATACAGAGAACATGCCTGACGACACTCCAGACGCTGCGCCCCTGCTCGAAATGAGCCGATGCAAGCATTGCGGTGAGTATGTGGCCATTGCAGAAGAGTTGAAACTGGATGACGGCATAGGCTATCAGCCCATAACGATGGACGACAGCGACATGTTCGACCTTGACGAGACGGAAGACACGGGTAAAACCTATTATATATTCGGTACGTCGAACAGGACTGATACTGAATTTGACAACAATGCTCCCTATATCATCAAAGGTAACAGGATGCAGAACGTGACCGCTGCCAATCCTGCAACGTCAGGTTGGCACGTCATCGCCAATACGCAATGTCAATGTCCGTATTGCGGCACGAAACTCACCAAACAGTCGAAGCAGGATGAAGATAATCCCGACCAGATACAAAACGACGAGGAGGATTCCAAGAAGCTACAGAAGTTCAGGGTGGCGCCAGACTTTGTGTCAAGGCTCATTGCTCCGTCAACGCTTGACCTGATGACAGAAGCAAAGCCTAAGGATAAGAACAAAATATCGCTGCACAAAGGACAACAATATATCAGCTTCGTTGATAGCCGTCAGATGGCAGCTCGTTCCACTATCAAACAGAACCTGGAGGAAGAACGCCTCTGGGTGTATGGTACTATCTTCCATGAGTTGTGCCGTATGGCAACAGCAGGGAATATGACGCTGGAAGAGGCGAAGAAACACTACGATGGAGTATTCAACACCGCCACTTCAAGAGCAGAACGTCGTGCGGCAGATGACAAGCTGGAGATATTGGAAGGTGATGACCAGGAGGCCATCAACCAGATTCTGGCAGAGCTGAAACCCAATAGCTTTTTGTCGTGGCAGGATATTCTTGATGTGCTGTTGAACGACAGGCTGGCCGATACCTTCTGTCAGCAGTTTGCAGAACGCTCGGAACTGAGTCCCGAACTGGATGAGGATGGTAATATCAAGCAGGAAGTAAAGAGAACCTACATCCTTGCTATTATGGTGGATTATCTTTCACACCGTCCTCTGACTGGAGCAAGCCCTGAAACGATGGGATTGTTCACTTCCCATTATGAGGATTTGCAACCGGCATTGACCTCAAAGCTTCCTGATGCTGTAGAGGTGTTCAACAGCAGACTCTCGACCGAGAACCAGATTTCAAAGAAAGACTGGCACAACTTGATGCAGATGTTCCTCGACTATACGGCACGTCAGAGTGAATGCGTGTTCCTCACGATGAATGAGAATGACGAGACGGACATCTTCAAGTGCGTAAGATTCGCCACCAAGAAGGAAATGCGCCGTCCTGTCCACAAGCCCGTTGTCAGGGAGAAGTCAGCCAACAGGAACCGTATTATCCGATTGCTTGCCAAGCTCATTGCCGAAGACAAGCATATCACCGTTGCCAATGCTATCACAAGCTATAAAAACGAGATACAGGATGTGATAGACTGCATGTGGAACGAGTTGACCCTGAAGTACGAGCTGCTTGAACATGGTTTGCACTATGACCCGGAAGTCCGCAAGCAAGTGAAGGACAAGGACGAGATTATCAATGACGTTCATTTTACTCCCTATCGTTTGAACCTTGCCAAACTTGGCTTCAAGCTATATGATGATGTTTACTTATGTGATGCAAACTCAGGAAGTGATACCCACCATGTAGAGTGGCTGCGTCCTGTTGATATTACCTTCCACGGTTATTCTCCATATATCATTGGAGGTGAGCCAATGCCATTGAAAGAGGCACTGCATGAAAAATGGCCCGCCTTCCCATATCATAACTTCAGCGCAGCACCCAATCCAGATGATGAAACCATCGAGACATGGGCAAAGGAGAATCGCAAGGTGCTGTGGAACAATGGTCTTTGGGGCGAGAATGGAACCTTCGCCGACCGTTTGCTACAGATTTATCAGTTCCCCGACCTGTTTGTTCAATCCGAACATACCGCACAGGTTGACAAGATGGTGAGCCGTCAGGTGCAGGAAGATTTCAAAGACCACTGCATCAATATCCTGGCATGTTCCACTACGATGGAGATGGGTGTTGACCTTGGCGACCTTGAATTGGTAATGATGACCTCCGTACCGCCCATGCCCTCAAATTACAAGCAGAGGGCTGGACGCAGTGGCCGACGCGGGCAAGTGCGAAGTGCCTGTGTTACACTTTGTGGTTCAGACGCTGTTGGCATCAGAACGCTGCTTAACCCGATGGATAATGTCATTCTTCGTACAACCAGTACGCCAACGGTTGACTTGAACAGCGCACAAGTCATACAAAGGCATATCAACTCATTCCTGATTAGGGAGTTCGGTGTGTTTGGCATGGCTGGCGGCAGCGTCAATGAGCAGGTCATCAGTTATTATACCAACTACGAGATTGTAGCAGATGGCAACAGCAACCATTTCAAGATCAAGCGCAAAGCAGACCACGCGCCGGTAAGCCCACTCGACGGACTCGGCGATGAAACGGGCACACCATACGAGACCTTCAATAATAAGTGCAGTGAAGCCCTTGACGACAAGTTAAGGAGAAAGCTGAGAATACTGCTGAACGGCACAATATTCAGTAGCCGTACACCTCAGTATGTGGTGGCTAAGGCTCGTGAAATGAATGAGAACTGTTACGCAGAATTGGAATTGCGTATTCAGGACTATGCAGAACCTTACAGGAATGCCAAAAGTGCAAAGCAACAGGCATTCTTTGAGATGAAGTTCATTGAGCCTTTGGCTGCTCGTCTGCTTTCCTACTGGGCTACGCACAGATTTACTCCGAATGCGAACATGCCAGTCAATGTGATTGAGTTTGACATCAACTCCTCGTCACAGAACAATTATTCACTTCTGACCGTTTCCAATCCGTCATACCCGTTGCGGACAGCTCTGTCTCAATATGCTCCGGGTAATCCTATTGCACGAGACGGTACAGTACGTATCGTACGTGGCATCCGCTATACAAACTTCTTCAAACCGGAAGTGACATTCAAGAAGCTCTATTTTAACAGGGAACAGGTCGTCATTGACACGAAGGATGAACTGGAGAATCTTGAAAAATGGAAAGTCAGTGCCAGCACGGAACTTGACCTGTTGCAACCAGCAGAGTTTATCCCAGACATGAATGAGTCGGCAAGCCGTATTCTTGACCAGAATGTCTATACCCGTGTCAGTGCTCAGTTGATTGGTGCTGATGAGTGGAAGCAAGACCGCATAGAACCCCACCTGTTTGACTCCCGCAGCAGCCGTGAAAGCGGCAACGGGCAGATACTCTATTACAATGAGGGAACAGGTTTTGGCTACTGCCATTGCACGAAATGCGGTAAGACAGTTCTGGAGAGTTGGCCAGCAGCATCTTCAAGTGACCCTGACAAACTTCCGTCAGAGATGAACACCATTCCTTCAAAGGACACGGAGAAGGAGGATTATCACTTCTCGCTTATCAGAAAAGGGCCGAAACCAAATCGTTGTATGGGATGCAACAGTACAGAATTCATCAAGAGAAATGTCGTGCTTGGTGATACCATTCAGACGGACTACACAGAAATCAGAATCCGACACTTCAAGAAAGATTGGATCAACAACCGAAATGAGGAAGAAGATTTGCTGATTACTCTTGGTCTGTTGTTTGCAAGAGGTTTGTCTGAAGAACTGAACGTTGAGCGAACCGACCTCGACTTCACCATAACACCCAATGGACACATCTGTATATTTGATGCCAACCCAGGTGGCTCAGGTTACTCAAACCAGTTGGCCGCTATGGACTTGCTGAAATCTGTGATAGAACGTTCGCGCAACATCATCGAGGCTGCTGAACAGTCTGGCAGTAAGGAGGCTCTGATTGACAAGTTTACACTTCACCATGTCAACCATATCGATATTCAGGCTGCTAAAGCATGGATAGAGGAAGAGAGGGCTGCACGAAAGGTTCTGCCAGATCCTGTCAAAACAGTATTCGGTGACACAGTTACCGAGACATCGCTTGCAAAGATGCAACGAGCATTCATCACATCACAGAATGAATCCGTTCTTTTTGTGGATGATGACTACGACCACTGGGAGTATGAAGGAACAGACCACTGTTGGAAAGGACAATTCCTCAACTACTTCGCCCCTCATGGGCAGCAGACATCCTTCTGTGTGGCAGAGTGCTCAGACCAGAAGATGAATGAACCTGTCAAGGATATGGTGCGTTCTATCAAAGGATGGGTAAACGAGGTGCTTCATATCAAAAATCCATTTGCAGGGAACGGTCTCTATCCGTTAGCGTACATCGACGGACGGTTGTACTTCACTAACAACCCGAACCACATCACACTGAACGACAAATGGGGCAACGGCACCATTTACTATATCCGCACAAATAACTTTGCCGCCACTGCTGACTTCATCGACACGTCGGTAGAGGAAAATACGACAAAGATATTCAAGTTATCTGATGGTGACCCGACGAACATCAAGACATCTGAATTGGGTCAGCTTATCAGGAGCAAGTCCGGACACTTGATTGACAGCTTCATCGAGCATTGCAAGGCTCACGAAGAAGAGACTGTCAAAGTAGGCTATCAGGATGAGCACATGAAGAGCATCCTTTCAATGATTCTTACTTTGCAGACTGCCGGTTACTTCATCAAGGAAATAGGCAATCCCTTCTCGATGGAGTTCAAGATGGAGAGATATGACACAGACAGTGGAAAGTGGGATAGCCTGACTGCCAACTTGCCTTCTTCTTTCTCTAAACAGATAACTGCAAGTGAGAGAAAGATTGGCAGAGACGAATGGCTTGAAAGTCTCTCCAACAGTTGGAAGGAAGACTTCGATTACGACAATCAGATAGAAGGAACTGTTCTGCCTATCTGTTCTCAACCCAAAAATACGCTGACACACTGGCGCGTTCTTTCCTTGGAATGTGCAGGTAAACGTCTCAGTATCTATCCTGATGGCGGCTTGATGAATGGTTGGTCTATCTATAATGCTCCAGGTCAGTTCCATCGTTACGATACAGCTACCATCACCCATGATACGGAGATTGACCTTCAGAGGAATCAAGATATTAAGTTCGACGTAACAATTGAAGAAATATAATTCACAGTAAATCTATTGTGTCAGTAATTCAATAATGTAATATGGCAAACAATACTATATCACTATCGTTATTAGCATCACTCAAAGGTCAAACGGTTGAGGAGATATGTCAAAGCGCACAAGAGAAGGGAATAACCTTCCCTTGTGACCCTGATTATGTCATTTCTTCTTCTGAACTCAACTCCTTTGACCCTAAACTTGCCTGGGATATAAAATATGGCAAGATTGTTTCACAGAAGCCAAATGATGCGAATGAAGAAGGCGAAGAAAAGGTAGAAATCATACCTCCAGAAGTGTTCCGTCTAGATAGTGA
>CAMAHD010000052.1 GCA_945834405.1 uncultured Prevotella sp.
AAACTCAAAACAAATGCTCTATTTTGCTATTTTTTGCCTTTTTAGGCGTTCTTTTTATTATAAAAATCTGCTATATGATTCGGTGACTCTACTTTCGCAAGTACTCAATAAGCCTGTTTGTCCCGACCAGGCATCACCTGCCAGATGGTCTTGAAGAAGATTTCGATATCGAGCAACGGTGTCCAGTGCTCGATATACCAGATGTCATGCTCCACACGGTCTGCCATCTCTTCTACCGTCTTTGTTTCTCCACGACAACCATTGATCTGTGCCCATCCCGTAATACCGGGTTTTGCCAGATGGCGTACCATGTAGTTGCCTATCAGCTGCGAGTACATCTCGGTATGGAAGACCATGTGGGGACGCGGACCCACGATACTCATATCGCCCTTCAAGACATTGATAAACTGAGGCAGCTCGTCGATGGAACTGCGACGCAGGAAGTCTCCGAACTTCGTTTTTCTCGGGTCGTCTTTCGTGGCCTGCACCTTGTCCGCATCGGCATTGACCTTCATGGAACGGAACTTGTATACCTTGAAACTTTTACCGGTATAGCCTGTACGCTCCTGACGGAAATACAAGGGTCCCTCACTGCCCGACAGCTTGTCGCCCAACCAGACGAAAAGGCATACAAAGGGATAGACGGTACAGAGGAAAAGACCAGAGACCACCACATCGACAAGACGTTTGAATACCTTGCACTTCAGCGTTGTCATCGGCTCTTCACGCAACTTGATGACCGTCAGCTTGCCCATATTCGAGATATTCATGTGACGATGGGGATAGCCTTCCATCAGGGGAACAAAGATGAACTCTATGAATCGGTCGTTACACACCTTGATGATGGCATCCACGGTACTTTTCATGGTAGCCGGTGGAAGGGTGCAGTAGATATCGTCGGGATGATTAACCTGAATCCAGTCGAAGAAGTCGGTCAGACGGCCAAGATGCGTCGCTTCATCGGGCATGTCCGGTTTCTCTCGCGAAGAAAAATAGCCCAATATCTTATAGCCCGTCACCGACTGGCCGCGCTTCAGCTCTTTATACAGACGGCTGGCTATCGGGTCACCACCCACGATGAGCACATGTCGGCTGTTGTGGCCCAAACGACGCAATTGTCTCACCATCTTGTTAAAGACATAGTGCCAAAGGGATATCAAGACAAGGGTTGTACCTATCTGCATCACAACCAGATGGCGGGGCAATTCCTTATAGACCAACGCCAAAAGAGTAATGAACAAGACATACGTGGCAACGGTCTGAAGAATGGCACGCCATACGACAATGATAGCCTTGATTTTCCGCTCGTGAAGACGCAGACGAAACATGGCTATGGCACAACTGAACGACAACGCAAGCAAACCATAGACTTTGAGACTGCAAGGACCGATACCTTCGATTCCATAAAGAGGGGTAAACAGGCACAATAATGCCCACAATGTGACGAGATGAATGAGTAAATCGGTTACGAAGACCGGCACTTTAAAATATAGTAATTCTCTTGATGCTTGTTCTAACATGACTTTCTTTTCGTTTATATGATGACACTAATTCCGCAAATATACATCATTTTTCCCTCATCGCCAAATAATAGCTATAATTTTTAGGAGTTTTTTTGTTGTCGGAGTAGTTCTGACTTCTGCATTTATCTTTCCTAAATCGGAAAAAGCTGTTCTTTAATGATGATAAAGAAATGACTTGGTACGGTGTTCCTCTGATTTGTGTTCACTTAACCATCACTAAATGACGGATATAGGCAGAGAAGTCAGGCTCTCCTGCCCTATTCCATATATCGCCCAACATGACGGCTCCACCAAAATTCCATTCGCGCAACAGGGGAATACGAGAGGCTGTAATGCCACCCAATGCCATCACCTGACGGTCTATGATGCCATCGCGCGAGGCTGCCTGCAACTCGGAAGAGGAGAATGACGAGCAATAGCCTTGCTTGGAGATGCTGTCGAAGACCGGACTGAGAAAGACATAACGGCACTGGGGCTTGCGAAGAACCACCTCTGAAAAGCTATGACAGGAGGCAGAAAGAGGAAGTGAGGAGGGTACTGCCAAAGGCGGTTCCGGATGGCGGGCATTGAGATGGATGCCCATGCCATATTCGAGACTGAGACAGTGATGGTCGTGGAGCGAGAGGCGAGCATGCCATTCGGCTGACACGTCTTCTACCAGACGGCGACAGTCGGACAGAGAGGAACCCGGTTTGCGTATGTGTATACGGTCTATTCCCCATTCAAACAGGCGGTTGATATACGTGCCCTCGTTCGGTATGAACGAGGGCAATGTAATGACGATAAGCTGCATTATTTCTTGTCGCAATCCTTCAGAGAATGACTGATACGGGCAGCACAGAAGTTGGGACCACACATGGTGCAGAACTCTCCTTCGGTCTTGTTGCTCGTCTTGTAATACTCCAATGCCTTTTCAGGATCGAGAGCCAGATTGAACTGGTCTTTCCAACGGAACTCGTAACGAGCCTTGGAAAGAGCATTGTCGCGGATGGTAGCTCCCGGATGTCCCTTGGCTATATCGGCGGCATGAGCAGCTATCTTGTAGGTAACGACACCGGCACGCACATCGTCTTTGTCGGGCAAGGCAAGATGTTCTTTCGGAGTGACATAACATAGCATGGCTGTACCATACCAACCAATCATGGCTGCACCGATGGCACTGGTAATATGGTCGTAGGCGGGGGCTATATCGGTGACAAGCGGACCCAGGGTGTAGAAGGGTGCGCCATGACACTTCTCTATCTGACGGTCCATGTTGGCACGTATCTTCTGCATGGGAACATGACCGGGACCTTCAATGAAGGCTTGCACGTTTTTAGCCCATGCACGCTCTACCAATTCGCCCATCGTGTCAAGTTCGGCAAACTGGGCAGCATCATTGGCATCGTAAGTGGAACCGGGACGCAGACCGTCACCGAGAGAGATAGCCACGTCGTACTTGGCACAGATGTCACAGATATCATCGAAATGGTCGTACAGGAAACTTTCCTGCTGATGTACCATGCACCATTTGGAGATGATGGAACCACCACGGCTCACCATTCCCGTCAGACGTCCCTGTGAGAGTGGCACATTCTTCAGACGAATACCACAGTGGATGGTGAAATAGTCTACACCTTGCTCGCACTGCTCAATGAGCGTATCGCGGAAGATGTCCCACGTCAGGTCTTCTGCCTTGCCATTGACTTTCTCAAATGCCTGATACATAGGCACTGTGCCGACGGGAACAGGACAGTTGCGCAATATCCACTCGCGTGTCTCGTGGATGTTCTTGCCTGTCGAAAGATCCATCAGCGTATCACCACCCCACTTACAGCTCCATACGGCTTTCTCAACCTCTTCTTCGATACTGGAGTTGAGATGAGAGTTGCCGATATTCGTATTGATCTTGACAAGGAAGTCGGTGCCGATAATCATGGGTTCTGACTCGGGATGGTTGATGTTGGCAGGAATGACGGCCCTACCTTCTGCCACCTTCTGACGGACAAATTCGGGAGTGATATGCGTCTCAATGCCCAACTCGCGGCAGTTCATGTTCTCGCGTATGGCTACATACTCCATTTCCTCGGTAATGATGCCTCGCTTGGCAAGAGCCATCTGGGTCTCGCCTTCCTTGCGACGTGATATCCACGGCTGACGCATCTTCGGAAGACCTTTGGAAAGGTCTATCTCCACATGGGGGTCACTGTAAGGACCGCTGGTGTCATAGACATAGACGGGAACATTCTCCTCAAAGTGTTTCTCGCCGTCCTGGACAGTCACTGTGGGAGTAAGGCTTACCTTCCTCATGCCCACCTTCAGCTCGGGATGCAGTTCTCCCTGCATATATACTTTCTCCGAACCGGGATAAGTGATTTTGATGTTGTTGTTCATATTGATTCTTGTTGTTTTGTTCCGATGAAAAGCCGCATTGCCTCAACAGGACTAACGGCGGTAAGAATGGCTCCACTGACGGCTATGCCACGCACTCCTGTAGACAGGATGGAATCCACATCGTCAAGGGTGATGCCGCCAATGGCTACTACGGGCAGATGGATGCCTGCTGTCTCCATACATTGCAGCAGATGACGATAGCCGTCAAGTCCAAGTACGGGCGATAGGTTGCTCTTGGTGGTAGTAAAACGGAAAGGACCGCAACCGATATAGTCGGCTCCTTCGTGTGCCAGCCTTTCGATGTCTTCGAAGGTGTTGGCTGTACCACCGATGATATAGTCTTCGCCAAGATAACGGCGGGCTTCGCTGACAGGCATATCGTGACGTCCAAGATGAACACCATCGGTCTTCAGTTCCTTCGCCAATGCAACCCTGTCATCGAGCACGAAGACGGCACCTCGCTCCCGACAGAGAGGCTGTAACTCGGCGGCTGCCTGGCGCACCTCATCGTCCGTGGCATCTTTCATTCGCAGTTGAATCCACTGACAGCCGCCCTCTAACGCCAGTTTGGCTCCTTCGACATAACTGAGTTTGTCGGTCTGGTGAGTGATAAATTGTATGGCTCGCATGATACTTACGGTTTCATGAACGCATCAGAGATTACGCTGCAGTTTATAGAAATGATTCACTGGGCCATTGCCATGTCCCAACTCCATTCGGGAACCAGAGGCAATAGCCTGTGTAATATAACTCTTGGCTTTGGTAATGGCATCCTCCAATGTACAGCCACGGGCCAGATAGGAAGCAATGGCTGAAGAATAGGTGCAGCCTGTACCATGCGTGTTTCGGGTATCTATAATACGAGTGGCAAACTCGCGTACACCGGATGAAGTGTAAAGACGGTCGGTCATGTCACTTTCAAGATGTCCACCCTTAATCAAGACGGCATGGAGACCCGTTGCCAGAAGGGTGTCTCCGGCTTCGTCCATGGATGTCTTGTCGGTGATGGTAATGCCCGAAAGGACTTCTGCTTCAGGCACATTGGGCGTGAGCAGGGTGGCCAAAGGCATCAGCTCGTCACAGAATACCTTGACGGCATCGGGCTGCATGAGGGGACTGCCACTGGTAGAAACCATCACGGGGTCGACCACCAGGAAACGGAGGGTCTTCTTCTTGCAATAACCTGCCAGCACCTCTGCTACGGCATGAATGGTGGCTACATCGTTCAGCATACCTACCTTGACCACCATCGGACGGATATCGTACATCACGGAACGTATCTGTCCTACCACGATATCGGCAGGAACGGAATGAATACCCGTTACGCCCATCGTATTCTGGACAGTGACGGCGGTAATGGCTGTGGTTGCATAACAACCTAAGGCCGAAATAGTCTTAATATCGGCCTGTATACCGGCTCCTCCTGAGGGGTCGCTGCCGGCAATAGTCAAAACTGGATTATATCTCATGAGGCAAATTGATCAAAACTACGGTCCCAATTTTTCCAAACAGGTTCCATGCCCAAGGCACGGAGGTCGGCATCCACCTGATGGGCGGTGCGCGTATCGCTCACATCAAACTGTGGCAGTGAGTCGGGATGACAGCAATAGCCACCGGGGTCTGTGTGACTCTCGGCACTCATCGTGGTGACTCCTAATGTAGCCATATTATTGCGCACGGTAGCGGTCTCACGCGTAGAATAGGAAATGTCTACGTCATGGTCGAAGATGCGCATGGCGAAGGTAACCTGTGCCAGTTCGCGGTCGGTCATCTCTATATTTGGCTGGAAACCGCCATTCTCTGCCATACGCATGCGGGGGAAGTTGACACTGTACTGAGTGCGCCAATAGGTCTTTTCCAAATAGCGCAGATGGCGAGCCAGCATCACTACCTCGGTACGCCAGTCTTCCAGTCCTATCAAGGCTCCCATGCCTATCTTGTGGACACCTGCCATTCCCATGCGGTCATAACCGTTGATGCGCCATTCGTAGTTGCTCTTGGGACCACGGGGATGGTATACCTTATAACGTTTTTCATGATAGGTCTCCTGAAAGCAGATAACTCCGTTAAGTCCATGCTGGCGCAGCTCCGCGTATTCCTCAGTGGCGAGGGGCATCACCTCTATCTGAAGGTTGTTGAAATAAGGTTTGGCCAGGTCGAGGGCACGGGCAATATACTTCACTCCCGTGAGCACCTTGTTCTCGCCTGTCAGCACGAGCAGGTTGTCAAACGGACCTAACTTCTTGATAGCTTCATACTCGCGGACTATCTCCTCCTCGGTAAGGATGGTGCGCTTCATCGGATTCTGTACGTGGAATCCGCAATAGACGCAGGAATTGGAGCAGGAATTGGCGATGTAGATGGGTATGAACATGTTGATGGTATTGCCAAAACGCTCACGGGTAATGTGGCGACTCAAGCGTGCCATCGGTTCCAGATACTTGTCGGCGGCAGGTGACACCAAAGCCATGAAGTCGTCGATATCAAGGTTGCGTTTGGACAAGGCGCGACAGACGTCTGACTCTGTCTTGGCCATGATTTGTTGGGTTGTCTCGTCCCAATCGTATTTCTGTATTTCTTCGTAAAACATATCATTATCGGTTTATCCGCCACAGAAGGCTTTCAGTATGACGATGTCGTCACCTTCGTGCAGCTGGCGACTGCCCCACTCTGTGCGAGGCACCATTTGGTTGTTGATGGCGAGAGCTACTCCCTTTTCGGGCAGGCTCTGCTGTTGGGCGAGGTCGGCAACGGTCTGTGCCGTCGTCTCTGTCACCTGATTATTGATATTGATTTTCATCTTTCTTCTTTTACCTTCCTAATATTCATTATCTCTTTATCTTATCTTTCACCTTCTCTTGAGTAACGTTCAAGAAAAACACTTCCTACAGTTCTTGATCTGTTCTTACTTGCGAGCAAGCCAACGACCGCTGGGCGAAGGGTAAAGAAGTGCCTTGAGCTTTGCGAAAAAGCTGAATCACTTAAGGTAGGTTCTATAAATTAGCTTTGATGGGATTTTACTCTATCTTCGAGCAGATTTCTTTGTAAGGGTGAAGCAGCATAGCGAGCTATGGTGCAAGACCTTACAAAGAAAGATGCCGAAGAGAGAGTGAAAGACCGCAAAGGTAATTCCTCAAAGAATTGTAATTAATAGAACCTACCTTAATTCAAGAATGCAGTAAGGGGCGAACTGGCCTCTGCCACCAGATTGGATTGGCGCACGGCAAGACCTGCTTCATACGCTGCACGTCCACATTCTACAGCCTGCTTGAAAGCACGTGCCATAGCAACAGGATTACCGGCAACAGAGATGGCTGTATTCACCAAACAGGCATCGGCTCCTATCTCCATCGCTTTGGCAGCATCACTGGGAGCTCCTATGCCCGCATCTACGACAACAGGCACTGTTGCTTCTTCGATGATGATATTCAAGAAATCAATTGTGCGCAAACCCTGATTGGTACCTATCGGGGCTGCCAAAGGCATCACAGTGGCTGCTCCCGCCTCTGCCAATCGCTTGCACAGCACAGGGTCTGCCTGACAATAAGGCAACACAACAAAACCTTCCTTGACCAACAGCTCCGTTGCCTTGAGTGTCTCTACGGGGTCGGGCAAGAGGTAACGGGGATCGGGATGTATTTCCAATTTCAGCCAGTTGGTTCCAAACGCCTCACGTGCCATCTTGGCAGCAAAGACGGCCTCCTCTGCATTGCGTGTTCCAGAAGTGTTGGGCAGCAACTGTATGCCTGGACGAGCGATATGTGCAAGCATATCATCGCCAGCATCATTCATGTCGATACGCTTCATTGCCATGGTCACCATCTCTGTCTCAGAGGCAGTAATGGCTTCTGCCATCAGCTGGTTTGAACTGAATTTTCCTGTTCCCATGAACAGGCGGGAAGTGAACTCTTTTCCCGCAATAATCAATTTTTCCATTTATTCAATCTATGTTATTTCGTTTATTACCAACAGTTGTTTTCTTATCGACGGTCGTCCGCTGATTAAAGGCTGCCACTTTGCAGCTGCCATACGCTTAACGACCATGTACGCTTTGCATCAGCAGTACACTTGTCAACAGGAAGAAGGGGAAAACACAAGAGTGTGAATGATAGCGTTTCCCTACGTCGGCATTATCCGCATCAGGTTTCGGGTATAATCTCAGCCCCGGCAAACACCTGAGCACCCCTTCTATCTTGTTTCAGATGCTGCAAAGTTACGTGTTTTATTACAAACAACAAAATAAATCGGAAAAAAGTTGTATCTTTGCAGTGATTTCATCCATCTTGCGAAACGACTATTATTAACCAATAAAAACTTTGAATGATGAAAAGTATCAGCACGAACCAGGCTCCTGCAGCCATCGGACCTTACAGTCAGGCCATCCAAGCCAACGGATTTGTTTATGTTTCCGGACAGCTGCCCATCAATCCCGCCACGGGTCAATTCCCCGAAGGAGGCATCCAAGAACAAACCCGACAGTCATTGCTCAATGCACAGGCCATCCTCCAAGCGGCTGGAACAGACCTCCATCACGTTGTAAAGACAACTGTTCTGCTGGCAGACATCTCTGATTTTGCTGCCATGAACGAGATTTATGCACAGTTCTTTGCTCCGGCTGAAGGGGAGTCTGCGTCCTTCCCTGCCCGCTCTGCCTTTGCCGTCAAGGACTTGCCCAAAGGGGCTTTGGTGGAAATAGAGATGATTGCCGTAACAGAGTGAAAATAAAAACGAGGGTGCTTCAGTAACTATACTGATACACCCTCGTTTTTTATATCATCTGTTTCGCTTGTCTCAACTCTCAAGCAATTGCATTATAACTTCATTTCTACACCTATGTTGAAATCCCATATACCGTTAAACGCTGCTCCGGTAGCTCCCGACCACGAGACACCTCCAAAGAACTCACTGGTGATGCCCTCGTATGCTGTGTCGGCATAGAGGCTCCAACGATTGTTCAGACGATAAGTAGCTCCAAGACCTGCTCCTACGACAGGCGAAAGGGAATCTATGGAGAAATTCTTTCCCAAACCCATACGTCCAAAAACATACATGTTCCAACGTTCACCTGGCACATAACCCATCAGCACGTGCTTGAGACCAACCATCACGTCCATATAGGTCATCAGACATCCCCCTCCATCATAACAGCTGGAATGTTTTTCCTTATCGTAAGGCAACCACTTCAGGCTTTTGTTCTCAATGATAGCATTTTCGAGGTTGATTCGACCACGCAATCCCAGTTCTGGTGCAAACCATTTTCCCACTGCAACATCCACACCGAAAGCCATACCATCAGGAATGACATCCGAAAAGTTTTTCTCACAGGGATTATACAGAGTCATATCTGCACCGAACTGCAAAAACCAGTTTTTCCAAAAACTCTTGTCGCGCAGATTATTCACGGGAGTGATGGCATCGAACGTACGATGTTCCTTGTCACCGAGCTGACAACTTACACCTACGTCGAAAGTAAAGAACATATTACTACGGTTGCCTGTTCCCGTGGACGTACGTTCGTCCATCGTAAATCCACTGGAAACACCATTGTATGCAAGCTCGGCATACAGTCCCCATCTTTCTGACAGGCGGAAACGGTTGCCCCAACCCAATCCTATCAAGGGGGAACCTTTATCACAGCCGAAGTTGTATACACCTCCGGCACGGAAGAAAAGCATGGTATTCCAGAATCTATCCTCACGGTATGTACCAAAGGTGTTGTGCAAATCAAGCATCACATCACCTATGGCAGCCAGATAGCCTCCCTTATGATGGTTCATACCTGGCTGATGAAAAGGTGCCAACCATTCAGCTTCGGAGTCTATCAGACCATTTTCCCAGTTAAGCTTGCCTTTCATGCCTATTTCTCGAGTAAACCATTTTCCTAAAGCGATGTCTACACCATAGGAGCGACCTTTACTCAAGGCATCTTTTTTAGAATATCCATAGGGAGCCTGAATAGTCATATCTGCGCCGAACTGCACAAACCAGTTGTCCCAGAAACTTCTCTTCATGACCGAATCTCCCTGTTCCTGACCCCACGCTGATGTTCCTATCATCCATACAGCTAATAAGCAGCACCATGTTTTCTTCTTCATCTGATTATATTTTTTAGACAATTATTGTATCTCTGGCAGAGTAATAGTTTTTTTGATTCTTTTTGCAAAAGTAAACAAATAATACGACACATCCAAACTTTTCCTTTTTTTTCTTTATGCTTTCGCTCCATCTGACACATAGGCTATATCATGATCAGGAATATAGCTGAAGAAAACCAAAAAGGAAAGCGTATAAAAAAGTGCCGCAAGTTCTGCGACACTTTTTTATATCATAAGCCATACGGCTTCTGAAATTTCGGAAGGCTATCACGCTGCTGCTGCAATCCAATCGAAGATACAGCTGCAAATACCAAAGAGCACAATACCAATGGTGCAGAGTGCCAACGCCAGCTTGCTGTCACAGTCACTCTTGAATGTAGGCAGAGGATTCTCTGATGATTTGATATACATTGCCTTGACAATAAGCAGATAGTAGTAAAGACTGGCTACCGTATTGATCAACGCGATGAAGACAACGAAATATGCCCAGAAACTACCTTGCTCTGCAGCTGCCATGAATACGAAGAACTTGCTGAACATACCTGCAAACGGAGGTATACCTGCCAATGAGAACAATGCCAGCGTCATCAGGAAGCTGAGTTTGGGATTGGTAGTGTAAAAACCGTTGTAGCTGTCCATACGGGTCGTTCCTCCATTGTTGTTCTCCACCAGGCTGATGACGGTGAAGACAGACATGTTGGCAACAACATATACCAGAACATAGTAGGTCAAGGCTGCCACACTGAGACTGCTGTTGCCAACAACAGCCAGCATGATGTAACCTGCCTGAGAAATGGAACTGAATGCCATGAAACGCTTGAGCTCCTTCTGACGCAAGGCGAAAAGGTTGGCGATGCTGATGCTGAGCACAATGACAACATAGAGCATGTACTCCCAGTAGTCTACCATCGACACAAAGACCTTCATGAGAATGGTCATCAAGGTGAAGGCTGCTGCTCCCTTGGAGATAACACTCAGATAACCGGTCACAGCAGTAGGTGCTCCCTGATAAGTGTCAGCTGTCCAGAAGTGGAAGGGAACAAGAGAAATCTTGAAACCCAAACCGCTGAAGAAGAACACCAGACCCAAGATAGTCAGAGGCGAAGCCTGCAACAATGATGCCATATCATCAAAATAGAGCGTACCCGTTGCGCCATAGAGCATGGAGAGACCATAGAGCATCACGCCGCTTGAGAAAGTGGCAGTAAGGATGAACTTGGCTGCTCCCTCAGCAGAATTCTGACGGAACTTGTCAAAAGCAACCAGACATGCCATAGGTACAGAGGCCATCTCCAGTCCCAGGAAGAACAGGAGGAAGTGACCTGAAGACATCATCATATACATGCCTAACAGAGTAGAAACTACCAGCATGTAGAATTCACCTTCCTTGTTCTGCACATCGCTGCGCTTCAGCCAAGGCTGAGCCATGATGATGACAATCAGGGTTCCGGCAGTGAGGATGGTCTTCATCAGATTCACTGCGGGAGTTGTTACATAGAGTCCGCCAAACGCCGTTTCAGGACCTGCTACGATGCAGGGAGCTAACTGTGCCAGCATCAACAGTCCGGTTACCATATAGAGCATCTGGTGCTTCTTGTCGCTGTTCTTCCACGCAAAGTCTACGATAAAGACCAGCACGAGTATTGCCATGAGCGTTGCTTCTGGCAACATATTGAGAAATTGACTGTAATTCATCTTTTCTTGCTTTACATGTTAATAACAGTGAGAATAGGACCTACTGCATCCTCGATGACATTGCTTGCCCACAATGGTGCCATACCCAGTGCTGCCACACAGAAGATGAGACAGCATACAGAGAAACGCTCGTCCCATGTGGCATCAGTAAGCTCCAGATAGTGGGGGTCTGCAACCTGCTGGAACAGAATCTTGCCCACAACACGAAGGATATAGACAGCAGTGATGACAATAGAACAGCAGGCAATGATGGTGCAGGCAGTATGGAAATTGCCAGGCACTTCAAAAGAACCTACAAAGATGGTCATCTCTGCAATGAAACCAGAGAAACCGGGAAGTCCCAAGTTAGCCAAACCGGCAATCACATAACCAACACTGAGGAAAGGCATGATTTTCATCAATCCACCCAGCTTGCGAATGTCACGTGTATGCGTACGTCCGTATATCATACCGATAAGTGCAAAGAACAAGGCTGTCATCAATCCGTGAGACAGCATCTGAAGAATAGCACCCGTGCAGGCTGTCTTTGTCATCATCAGCAATGCAAAAAGCACAAGACCGCAGTGGGAAACAGATGAATAGGCATTGATATACTTCAAGTCGGTCTGCACACAGGCAGAGAAAGCACCATATACTACAGAGGTTGTGGTGAGTATCAGGAAAATCCAAGACAACTCCTGGGCAGCCTCAGGCAGCAGATACATGGCAACACGGAAACAGCCATAGCCTCCCAGCTTCATCAGCACACCGGCATGGAGCATAGATACTGCCGTAGGAGCGGAAGCATGACCGTCGGGAGACCATGTGTGGAAGGGGAAGAGGGCACCAAGCACACCAAAACCGATGAAGATGAAGGGGAAGAACACCTTCTGTACGTCAACGGGGATATTGTGCATGGCAGCTATCTCATTCACATTCATCGTGGTTGCTCCACTGAAGAAATAAATACCTAAGATTCCGATTATCAGCAGGGCAGAACCTCCCATCAGCATCAGTGTCAGCTTCATGGCTGCATACTCCTTCTGACCACTACCCCAAACACCGATCAGCAGATACATGGGGATAAGAGCCACTTCATAGAACATGAACATGGTGAACAGGTCTGTGCAGATAAAGAAACCATAAACACCCGTAGACAGCAGGGTGAACCAAAGGAAATATTCCTTGGTGAGAGGTTTCAACTGCCATGAAGCAAAGGTTCCGGTGAAGACAATCACGCTGGACAACAGGAGCATCACTACAGAGATGCCGTCAACACCTACTGAATAGGCGATGTTCAGAGGCTTGAACCAAGCCACGCTGTAGGTGAGCAGCATGGTGTCGGTATTGCCCGCAGCGCGCTGCTCGATGAAATAGATGGTAAGCCATGCCGAAAGAGCCAGCAAACAGGTAGAGCCCACCACCATCACACCACGTACCTGATTGAGATTTCTCGCAACCCAAAGGCCGAGCAACATCAGAACGGGAATGACTACAAATAAACTTAATATACTCATTGTTTCTGTTTTTTTTGTTAATGGAGCTGTAAGTGAACTCTCTTAGATGGCAAGCAGTAACAGAGCCAATACCACGGCACCGGTGATGAACCATACCGCATAATGGCGCACGTCGCCACTCTGCCAAGGACGAATGCTCTCCCCTGCCTCGTTGGCGCCCCATGCCATGAAGTTAAACGTACCATCAATGACGTGACGGTCGAACCAAGCTATCGGGGTAGAGATGCAACGGAAGATAATCTTATGGGTTACATACATGTAAACCTCGTCCATGTAGAAACGCTTATAGGCTGCACGGTGCAGCTTGGGGAAGGTACGATAGAGTTTCTCGGCAATAGGCTGTTTCTCACCTTTATATATATAGGTGGCTAGACAGATGCTGAGAATGGCAATAACCGTACTGGTAAGCGCAATCTGGAGGTCGAAATGGATCGTGTAGTCCTGACCATTTGCTGTAACGAAGCTACCAAAGCTGCCTCCCCATCCTGCAAATCCTGCGATGGTGGTATAGATACCTACACCTACGGTGATGACACAGAGCACAATCAATGGAATGGTCATCGTGAGAGGTGCCTCATGTGGAGTATGGTGAGCGTGAAGCTCCTTGTTCTCCGTACCCCAGAAAATTCCGTAGTAGAGGCGGAACATATAGAATGCAGTCATTGCTGCCACTCCGGTCATAATCCATCCTACAACAGGACTGTAGGCGAAGCAGGCGCTGATAATCTCATCCTTGGAGCTGAAACCGGAGAAGAAAGGTATACCGGCAATAGCCAGACAGGAAATGAGGAAAGTGGCATGAGTGACAGGCATGTATTTGCGCAGACCACCCATGGTTTCCATCTCGTTGCTGTGGACAGCGTGGATGATACATCCGGCACCCAGGAAGAGACATGCCTTGAACATGGCGTGGGTAAACAGATGGAACATAGAAGCCATATATCCCAGCGAACCATGAGCGTCGATGGTCTCCTCGTGTCCGGGAAGACATACACCGAGAGCCACCATCATAAAGGCAATCTGAGAAATGGTAGAGAATGCCAGCACACGTTTGATGTCACTCTGGGCACAAGCTACCGAAGCAGCATAGAAAGCGGTGAACACTCCGACCCATACAACAATGCTCATCTGTCCCGGAGCATACTCTATCCAAAGGGGAAAGAGACGTGCAATCTGGAACACACCAGCGACCACCATCGTAGCAGCGTGAATCAATGCGCTGACAGGTGTAGGACCTTCCATGGCATCGGGCAGCCAGATATGCAAGGGGAACATCGCACTCTTACCGGCACCACCGATGAACATCAGAACCAAAGCAGTGGGGATGATGAATCCGCCAGCAGCCAAGGCACGGGTCATGTCAACGGGGATAAACGGAGTTGTTCCGCTGCCCATGACGAGATTGTCTACAAACGAGAAGCTGAACGACTGAGTGTAATAGCCGAAAATCAGAATACCGATGAGGAAGAAGAGGTCGGCAAAACGGGTGACGATAAAAGCCTTCTTGGAAGCTGCCACTGCTGCATGGAGCGGATAGTAGAAACCGATAAGAAGGTAAGAGCTGACACCCACGAGCTCCCAGAACAGATACATCTGGAAGATGTTGGTTGCGACAACCAGACCCAACATACTCATGGTAAAGAGCGAAAGGAAGGCGTAATAACGCTGGAATCCCTTTTCACCGTGCATGTAGCCGAAGGAATAGATGTGAACCATCAGGCTGACGGTAGAGATGACGATAAGCATCATCACCGAGATGGGATCTAACAGCACACCCAAATCAAAATGCAACTGACCCAGAGGCAACCAGGTGAAGTTGTAGGGAACGATGGTTGCATAGGCACCATCTGCACAGCGGTCAGACCAGAAATAGCCGAAAGCCGTGATGTACGAGAGCACCGTGACGATGCCAAGCGATGTGGTACCGATCAATCCGGCCACCTTATGCGACAACTTCATGCCAGCCAGTCCTAAGATCAGGAAGGAAAGGAAGGGCAGAAGCAGGATAAGAAATACAAAACTATAATCCATAACGCACCTTAAAATTTCATGTTTTCAATACTGTTCACCTGATCACTGTGGAAATTGCGGTAAACATTGATGATAATCGCGATGGCGACAGCACTCTCCGCAGCACTTACTCCGATGGAGAAAAGTGTCATGAAGAATCCTTCAAACTCGCCGGGGAACAACATACGGTTGAACACAGCAAAATTCAAGTCGACAGCATTCAGCACCAACTCAATGGAAATGAGCATGGCGATGAGGTTGCGACGTGTGATGAAGCCGTAAACACCGATGAAGAACAGCAGTGCGCTCAGTCCTATAAAACAATGTACGGGTACCATATTACTTCTTCTCCTCCTTTCTTGCCACTACTATACCACCAATAATACATGCCAAAAGGAAGACAGAGATGAACTCGAAGGGGAGCACATACTGATACTTCTCAGAGCCAAGCAAAGCCATACCTACGGTATCCATAGGCACCTCTGCATCCGCCATTTCGCATGCTCTGCAAACAAACTCGTTCTTCAACAATACCGCAAGGGTAACAACCAATCCCAGCAAAGAGACCAGAGCGCATGTGATGGCGCGGCTGCACTTCACTCGCTCAACGATTCCCTGAAGGGTTCGCTTGTTGACCAGCTGGATAGCGAAGACATAAATCATCGTTACGCCACCGGCATAGACGCTGATTTGAGCCGCACCCAGGTAGGTATAGTCGAGCAGGAAATAGAGTCCTGCCACTCCGAAGAGGACAAACAGCATGAATGTTGCCGCCCTCATGATTCTTGAAGTCGTCACACACATCACGGCAGAACCGAGGATGACAACGGCAAGAATTGCAAACATTACTATATTAGCCATGATGGGATGTTACTTCGTTTTAGTGTTGAACTTTCCGATTTCAAGAGGAGCGCCTCCTTCAATGAGCTGTGGGAGCGAACCGCCCTCATACTTCTCTTCATTGAGGTGGAGCAACAGTGAGTCTCTGCGGAACACGCTGTTCTCGAAATCATTCACAAACTCTATCGCGCCGAAATTGCAGGCGTTGGTACACAACTGGCAGAACATGCAGTCGCCCAGATTGTACTGATAGTCAACAAGCTTCTTCTTTTTCTTGCCCGTTGCCTCGTCGGTAACCATCTCGCTAACAATCTTGATACTGCCGTTGGGGCAGGTTTTCTCACAGAGGGTGCAGGCCGTACAGAGATGGTTACCCTCTGCATCGCGCTTGAACACCAAACGTCCGCGATGGCGCTTTGCCACGTGGAGAGTAGTCTTGCGGTTCTCAGGATACTGCTCAGTAGATTTCGGCGTGACGTATTCTTTCATTGTCACCTTCAATCCCGTAGCCAGCGTCTTGATGCCACTGACAAGCTCTCCGAAATATGAATTGTTTTCCTTCATCTTTCTTAAATCCTTTGTAGATTAAAAATGCCAACCCATAGCCACCACAACAGTCATCAGCACTAAGTTGATGAGTGCCAGAGGCATCAGGTATTTCCATTCAAGTTTCAGTATCTGGTCAATACGGAGACGGGGGAAAGTCCAGCGCACCCACATCAGCAGCCATACTACCAAGAAGGTCTTACCCATGAACCAAACGATACCGGGGATGTAGTTCATCAACTGGTCTACAGCTTCGAGTCCGATGTTCAAGGGAGCCCAACCTCCAAGGAATACGGTGGCAGCAATGCCAGAAACGACAAAGAGGTTGAGATACTCAGCCAGATAGTAGTAGCCGAAGCCCATACCCGAATACTCGGTATGATAACCGGCGGTAAGCTCACTCTCAGCCTCAGCCAAGTCGAAAGGACCACGGTTGGCCTCTGCATTACCGGCAACGAGGAAGGTGAGGAAACCGATGATGGCAGGGATATGTCCCTTGACTATCAGCCACTGCCAGGGACCTGTCTGAGCCTCAACGATACCGCTTATCTGCATGGTTCCTGTGAGTATCACTGCGGTAATGAGACACAGACAGAGAGACATCTCGTAGGAAATCATCTGCACAGCGCCACGCATCGCACTCACTACAGAATACTTGTTGTTGGAACCCCAACCAGCCAGGAACACACCTACTACACCAATACTGGAGATAGCAGTCATCAGGAAGATGCCCACATTGAAGTCGAGCACCACGGCACCGTTGTTCCAAGGCAGG
>CAMAHD010000053.1 GCA_945834405.1 uncultured Prevotella sp.
ATGGACAGGAATTAAAAGAAAAATATATATATCCACGGATGACACAGATGGACACGGATGGGTGTCCGCAAGTGGACGAGAGGAGGGAACGCCAATATGGATATTCAGAAAAAATAATGGGGTCTCTTTTGTGATACTGTTTTTTTTTATTACTTTTGCATGAACATAATCATAATATGCAAATAGTATGACGGACATAGAAATTGCAAGAAGCATCAAAATGAGACGTATCACCGAAATAGGTGAGGAGTTGGGCATCCGGGAAGATTCGCTGGAGCCATACGGACATTATATGGCAAAGATTCCTCTCGACATTATGAAGAATGGGGGGAGGAAAGGAAAGCTCATACTCGTGACTGCCATCACGGCGACGAAGGCCGGAATAGGAAAGACGACGGTTTCGGTAGGTCTTGCCTTGGGACTCAACAGGATCGGAAAGAAAGCGATTGTCGCTCTGAGAGAGCCCTCGCTGGGTCCCTGCTTTGGCATGAAGGGAGGAGCTGCCGGTGGCGGTTATGCGCAGGTGTTGCCGATGGAAAAAATCAACCTTCACTTCACCGGTGACTTCCATGCCGTGACCTCCGCACATAACATGATTTCCGCCATGCTCGACAACTATATCTACCAGCATCGCGATACGGGGTGTGCCTTGAAACAGGTGCTGTGGAAACGTGTGCTGGATGTCAATGACCGCTCTCTGCGAAACATCGTTACCGGACTGGGCAACAATACCGACGGCGTACCGGCACAGGCGGGGTTTGATATTACTCCGGCATCAGAAATCATGGCTATATTGTGCCTCTCGTCCGACCTGGATGACATGAGACGGAGAATAGGCAATATCCTCTTGGGATATACGGCAGACGGTTCGCCTTTCACCGTCCGGCAGCTGGGCATCACGGGGGCAGTAGTGGCGCTGCTTCTCGATGCAATCAAGCCTAATCTGGTGCAGACAACAGAGGGTACACCTGCTATCATTCACGGAGGTCCCTTTGCCAATATCGCTCATGGATGTAATTCGGTGATTGCCACCAAGACAGCTCTTTCACTGGCTGATTATGTAGTGACGGAAGCTGGGTTCGGAGCTGACCTAGGAGCAGAAAAGTTCTATGATATCAAGTGCAGAAAGAGTGGTCTGAAACCGTCCCTGACCATCCTCGTCGCTACTCTCAACGGTCTGAAGATGCACGGCGGAACGGAACTGGAGCATATCAAGGAACCGGACAGGGAGGGAGTGAAGAAAGGATTGGCCAATCTGGACCGACATATTGCCAACCTCAAACGCTTCGGCCAGCGTATCGTGGTCTGTTTCAATCGCTTTGCTTCTGATACCGAGGACGAGATTCTGATTGTCAGGGAGCATTGTGAGGCAATGGGCGTCGACTTTGCCATCAATAATGCCTATAACGAGGGCGGTGAAGGGGCGACAGACCTTGCACGTATCGTAGTGAAGAATATCGAGGAAAGAGAATCGGAACCTCTGCAGTTTGTCTACAGTGACGACATGCCTCTGGCGGAGAAGGTTATTGCAGTGGCGAAGAATATCTACGGAGCCGGAAGTGTCACCTTCTCCGGAAAAGCCATGAAGCAGTTTGCCAATGCTGAGCGACTGGGTTTTGGTCATTTCCCCGTCTGTATTGCCAAGACGCAGTATTCGTTCTCACAGAATCAGAAGGCATACGGAGCTCCGTCGGGCTTCAATTTCGACATTAAAGATGTGGTTATCAATGCCGGTGCAGAGATGATAGTAGCCATTGCCGGAAGCATTATCCGTATGCCGGGATTGCCAAAAGAACCCCAGGCACTGCATATTGATGTCGTGAACGGAGAAATAGAAGGACTCAGCTAATCTCATTGCCCTGTGGCAAGACGGTTTGTCTCCACGACTAAGGCATGACAGAAGGTACCCAGTTTTTCAGGAAACGGAGTACCTTCTTCTTGTTATACCCTTCGCCTTCCTCTAAGAAACTGCTGTCTTGAATGTGAGCCACACTGCCATCCGGGCGAAGTACGACAAGAACGGGAAAACCGAAACGCTGCGGATTGCCCAGGCGTGACATGACTGCCAGCGTCTTGGTGTCGTTGCTCTTGCGGGCATAGTTGACGTGAAGATAGACGTAGTGGCTGTCAATCAGTGACGAGATTTCATTGTCGGAGGTGATGAAATCGGCAAACTTCAGGCACCACGGACACCAGTTGCCACCCACCTGGCAAATCACGTTCTTCCCCTCTTTGCGAGCCGCCGTCAGGGCAGAATCTATCTGCACGGATGCGTCTGCTTTTTCATCATAGACTTTTTTCAGTGTCTGGGCACTTGCCGGCACTGCCAGCAGTAAGATAAGATATAGAATAAGCTGTTTCATCTTGTCGTTTGTCATTCAATGATTATTGTCTTCAACCAGTCTTTCAGCATGTTCTTAAAGCGATTCTGAGAGTCGCAGACAAGAACCAATACCTGTCGCCCGTCATTCAGTTTGGGTCCTAAGCACATGCCTTCCCAGTTGGCGAAATCTTTTTTCAAGCCATTCATCTGGGTCTTGAATTCCGTAAGCAAGGTCTTGGGCAACAGCGAGAAAGGAGCAGCGTCTGTAGGGTTGACCACATAGAGCTTGCAGTTGACAAACGAGCCCAACTTCAAGGCAGGCGCATACAGCTCGCGTTCGAGTACCAGCAGGCGTCCGTCGTCCAACGCACAGACTTCACTGACTCCCATGCAGTAGTTCTCGGCTGTGGAAGACTTGAGCTGGGGCATGTCCATCTCATAGAAATACTGCGCTTCCAGATTCAGGTCCTCGTTGAAGGACAGCAGTCGAAGGCGGTTTGCCGTCTTGTTGGATGGCGAACAGGGTTTTCCGTCAATGGGCAGTGTACTCTCGCTTACCGTCCAGAAGTGTCGGGTGACGGCATTGTACGTGAGAGATTCGAAGCCGTAGTTGGGAGCACTGTTGCTGAGACTGTCGGGGATGGACAGACGGCGACCCGTGCGCTTGCCGCTGTCGAGGCGATATTCCATGATCTCATTGTCTGCCTCTCCGCTGATAAAGACAGTGGTATCTTCCGGGAAGAAGGCGATGCCCTCCATGTCACGGTTGGGGCGGTCGGCATTGCGGAACTCGTCGCAGTAGGCATGGGATATGAGTCCCATGTCGGGGTCTATGTTGATGTGGAAGATAAAGAAACCGTCGGCTCTTGACTTGTCGCTGACCACGGCATAGCGGTTGTCACCCAGCCAGGTGATGCCGCTGTAGTTGCCCGGAGCGATGGTTTCTGGAAAACTGACCTGTTTGGTGTGGGTTGCCTTGAGGTTCTTGCCGTCCTGTGCCGCTGCTGACAGGGAGCAGAGCGAGGCTGCCAGGATGAGCAGTCGTGAAAGTCTTTTCATAAGTTATTTGTTTTTGATTGTTGATGACTGTTGGAAAGCTCCTTCCGGAGCATAGGATGAGCTGCGTTGGTATATACGTAGGCCAAAGTCTGCCACAGAGGCATAGACTGCTTCCATGATTTCGTCCTTCTGGTTTTCGTAGGGCTTCCATTGTTTTTGGTGAAGGAAGAAATACAGCTCGACGGGCAGACCCGTAGGAGTGGCTGGCAGTTGGCGTACCATGTAGGTCATGTCGGGATTGATGTCAGGATGGGTGGCCAGCATCCGGTCGATGTACAGCCGGAAGAGACTGAGGTTCACGGGATGGGCACGGGCATCATCACTGTTCAGCAGACACCCTTCTCCGATATATCCTTGGGCTGTCAGGTTGTGGAGTAGGGTAGGAGAGGTTCGGCAGATGCTGTGAACATCTATATAAATACAGCGTGTCACCCGTCTGCCTTCTCCTTCCTGCATCGCCTTCCAGTTTTGGAAAGAATCGTCCACCAGTGTCTGTGGAGTGATGGTCACAATAGTATTGTCAAAATTGCGCACCTTGACAGTTGTCAGCGTGATTTCCTCTACCACACCGTTCACGCCTGCTTTCTCCACGGTTATCCAGTCTCCCTTATGCAGCATGTCGTTGCTGGTGAGGCGTATGCCGGCCACCAATCCCGAGATGGTGTCCTTGAATACCAGCATGAGGATGGCAGAAGTGGCACCCAGACCAGCCAGCAGGGTAAGAGGGCTGCGGTTGATGATGATGGCGACGATGACGATGACCGACAGAAAGAGAATGGTTATCTTCAGCACTCCGCAGAAAGTATGCAGATATTGACGTCGGGTAGACTGTACGTCGGAATCCAGCATCTTCATGGAGTTGACGATGCCCAGAAGCAGCTTCGTAGATGCCATCGTGATATAGATGGCGGTTATCCGTTCCAAAAGCATCTCCACATCGGGCATCCTGAAGAAGATATGTGGTATGAACATCCAGATGACGATGGCAGGAGCAATCATGCAAGCCTTGCGCATGTTCCGGTCGTTCAGAAGCACGTCATCCCATCGGGCTGCCGTCTTCTCGGTAATCTTGACCGTCAGTGGCAATACCAATCGGTGGCATACCACGTATGACAACCATGACAACAAGAGCGTAAAGACCACCAGAACGGTATCGGTAGCCATGATTACCTGGGTTCCTTCCAACCCTGCTGTATGTGACAATTCGTCTATCCAGACACGTAATTCTTCCATCATAAGCCTCTTTTTCGTTAAATATTGTTACAGATATTCACTTTTTTGCCTCAAATGCTTGCGCATTCAAGAAAAGTTCATATCTTTGCATCGTGTTTTTCATAGTATTAGATTTAAGGTTAACAAAGGTTGGAGTACAGCGGTACTCCTTTTTTTTGTCCTTATTCTAACGTTCCCCTTTATCTTCTGACAGATGGAAACGTCAGCCGTCTGTGTTCATCAAATCGTAATTTCGCCGCGTATACTGTGGCTCATGAGGGTGCGTACCTGCTCGTTGTCAGGATAGCGTGCCTGCAGATACATCAGTTTGGTGACGGCGCTTTCGACGGTACTGTCGTAGCCGCTGATGACACCGGCGGATTTCAGCTGATAGCCCGTGTCATAACGACTCATCTCTACCATACCTGCCATGCACTGGCTGATGTTCACCACAATCTTTCCTGCATTGGTGGCTGCCTTCAGGGCATTCAGCAGCCATTGGTTCTGAGGGGCATTGCCGCTGCCATAGGTGCGCATGACGATGGCACGGAGGTTGGGAGTGGCGATGATATGTCTGACCAAGTCTTCGCGGATGCCCGGAAAGAGGGTAAAGACGATGACGTTGTTGTCCAGCTGAAACTGGGTGGTCATTGGCTTGGTGAAGTCCGGATGCAGGATGCGGTTTTCATGATAACTGATGTTGACGCCAGCCTCTGCCAGATGAGGATAGTTGAAACTCTCGAAGGCATTGAACTCGTCGGCACTCTGTTTCGTGGTGCGATTGCCTCGAAGCAGATGACCGTTGAAGTAGATGCCTACCTCGGGCACCATCGCCATGCCATCGTGGCGCTTGGCTGCTGCCATCTCAATACTTGTAATCAGATTCTCCTTGCCGTCTGTTCGGAACTGACCGATAGGCAGTTGGCTGCCTGTCAGGATGACGGGCTTGGTCAGATTTTCGAACATATAGCTCAATGCCGAAGCTGTATACGCCATCGTGTCTGTACCATGAAGTACCACAAAACCGTCGTACAACGGGTAGTTGTCGGCAATGATATGAGCCAGGTCGGTCCACAGCTTAGGCGACATGTCACTGCTGTCGATAGGGGGATTGAACTGGTAGGTGGAGATATGCGTAGGTATCTGTTGCAGTTCCGGAACCTTGCTCAACAGATGTTCGAAATTGAGAGGCTCCAAGGCACCTGTGGCTGGATTGCGGCTCATGCCGATAGTTCCGCCGGTGTAGATAATCAATACATGGCTATCGTACGTCATCGTTTACGTAATTTTTGGTGCAAAAATAAGTAAAAATATTGAGATTATGGAATATTTTTCTTATTTTTGCACGGAATATTACAATAACCTATTTATAATATATATTATGAAACAATTTAATGACGAGCATTTCCTGCTCGACACTGAGGTAGCTCAGGACCTTTTCCATAACCATGCAGCTAAAATGCCCATTATCGACTATCACTGCCACTTGATTCCCGAAATGGTTGCCAATGACCATCGCTTCAAGAGCATTACCGAGTTGTGGTTGGGTGGTGACCACTATAAGTGGCGTGCCATGCGTACCAATGGTGTGGATGAAAAATACTGCACGGGTAAAGATACAACAGACTGGGAGAAGTTTGAGAAATGGGCAGAAACAGTGCCATATACCTTCCGTAACCCCTTGTATCACTGGACTCATCTGGAGCTGAAGACTGCCTTCGGCATTACCAAACAGCTGAGCCCCAAGACAGCACGCGAGATTTTTGACGAGTGTAACGAGAAGTTGCAGCAGCCGGAGTTCTCTGCACGCGGTCTGATGCGTCATTATCATGTAGAGTGTGTATGTACCACTGACGATCCCGTTGATGACCTGCGTTATCACAAGCAGACACGTGAGAGTGGATTCGAAATCAAGATGATTCCCGCATGGCGTCCTGACAAGGCTATGAACATCGAAAAGCCAGAGTTCTCTGCATACGTGAACCAGCTGGGCGAGGTGGCTGGTGTAACCATCACCACTTTCAAGGATATGGTTGATGCTCTGCAGAAGCGTCATGACTTCTTTGCCGAGAATGGTTGCCGTCTGAGCGACCACGGTATTGAGGAGTTCTACGATGAGGAATATACGGACTCTCAGATTGAAACCATCTTTGCCAAGGCCATGAGCGGACAGCAACTGTCAGAACTGGAGATTCGTCAGTACAAGAACTGCTTCCTCACCCGTATGGCAGAAATGGATGCTGAGGCTGACTGGACACAGCAGTTCCACTACGGAGCTATCCGTGACAACAATACACTGATGTATAATCAGTTAGGACCTGATACCGGTTTTGACAGCATCGGCGAATTCAACACAGCCAAGGCCATGAGCAAGTTCTTGAACAAACTCAATATGGAAGGTAAGCTGACACGTACCATTCTCTACACCCTTAATCCTTGTGCCAATGAGGTGATTGCCACCATGTTGGGCAACTTCCAGGGTGGATGCCCGGGAAAGATCCAGTTCGGTTCGGGCTGGTGGTTCAATGACCAGCTGGACGGAATGACACGTCAGATGAATGCCCTTTCAGTACTGGGATTGCTCAGCCGCTTTGTGGGTATGCTGACTGACTCCCGTTCGTTCCTCAGCTATCCTCGTCACGAGTATTTCCGTCGCTTGCTGTGTAATATCCTCGGCAACGACGTCGAGAAGGGACTCCTCCCCAACGACCACGAGATTCTCTCGCGCATGGTTGAGGATATCTCTTACAACAACGCAAAGAATTATTTCAAATTCTATTAATAAGCAAAAGAGAGTTGGTGGAGCAATCACCAACTCTTTTTTTCTTCCCTCGTCTGTGGGCAGGCATGGAGAAATAAATCATATTTTCATACCAAGATGTTTTTTATGCCATGACTTATTTGGTAGATTAAAAATTATGCTGTAAATTTGCAGTCAGTTTAATTAAACGAAAATATAGAATCTATGTCAATTGTTAAAAAAGTGATGATGCCATTGGCTGTCGCAGTTGTGGCAATGTGTTTGGGCGCATGTTCGAGCACCAAAAATGTAGCTTATTTTCAAAACAGTTCTGCTGTCAATCTGGATGCGTCGAAAATGCTGTATGATGCTCGCATCATGCCGAAGGACCTTTTGACCATAACCGTCAGCACGGTTGAAGCTGACGCAGCCGCACCATTCAATATGACCGTGCCAACTTCTCTCACACAGGGACAACGCTCTTCTTACAGTCAGCCTATGTTGCAAATCTATCTGGTAGATAATGAAGGAAATATAGAATTCCCGAAGGTGGGAATCGTGCATCTCGGAGGACTGACCAAGAGTGAGGCAGAAAAACTCATTCTTTCCAAGATACGTCCCTACATGAGTGTCAATGAGTCGCCCATCGTGACGGTGAGAATGTCTAACTACAAGATTTCAGTGCTCGGTGAGGTGACACGTCCAGGCATGTACACCGTAAGCAACGAAAAAATAAGTATTCTGGAGGCTCTGGCACAGGCAGGTGATTTGACTATCTATGGTGTGCGCGACAATGTACAGCTCATTCGCGAAGACTCCACCGGACAGAAGTCTATTCATCGACTCAACCTCAACGATGCCAACCTGATTAATTCTCCCTATTATTATCTGCAACAGAACGATATCGTATACGTTGAACCCAACAAGGTGAAGGCACAGAACTCCAGCGTAGGTAGCATGACTACACTCTGGTTCTCGGCAACATCTATTCTTATTTCGCTCACCTCGTTGCTGTATAACATCTTGAACTAACACAGGAATCATTACCAAACACAAAATACGATATGTGTGGAATTGTAGGATATATTGGATATCAACAGGCGTTCCCCATACTTGTCAAAGGACTGCGACGGCTGGAATACAGAGGTTATGACAGTGCCGGCGTGGCAATGATTGACGAACAGGGAGAATTGAATGTCTGGAAAACAAAAGGTAAGGTGGACGACCTGGTGGACTATTGCAGAGACAAGAATGTGACTGGCACCATCGGTATCGCACACACCCGATGGGCTACTCACGGCGAACCCTCGTCCATGAATGCACACCCGCATTATTCAGAATCGAAAAACCTGGCGATTATCCATAACGGTATCATCGAAAACTATGCCACCCTCAAAACCAAACTGATGGAAAAAGGAGTCACCTTCCGGTCTGATACAGATACTGAGGTGATGGTTCAGCTGGTGGAATATATTCAGGAGAAAAAGAATCTCGACCTGCTTACCGCTGTCCAGTTGGCTTTGCATGAGGTGATAGGTGCTTATGCCATCGCACTGATAGACAAACGAGATCCGGACCAAATCATTGCTGCACGAAAGCAGAGCCCGCTGGTGGTCGGTATCGGCGACAACGAGTTCTTCCTCGGCTCGGATGCAACGCCTATCGTAGAATATACCGACAAGGTGGTTTATCTGGAGGACGGAAACATTGCCGTGATACGCAGAGGAGAGGAACTGCGAGTAGTGAATATCCTGAACCGACAGCTTAATCCGGAAATACAAACGGTTGACATCAACTTGGGGCAACTGGAGAAAGGCGGTTTCCCGCACTTCATGCTCAAGGAAATTTTCGAGCAGCCAGAATGTCTCACCAACTGTATGAGAGGAAGGGTCAACGTTGACAGGGACAATGTGGTGCTCAGTGCTGTCATCGACTATAAACAGCAGCTGTTGAAGGCCAAACGTTTTATCATCGTTGCTTGCGGAACATCCTGGCATGCCGGTCTGATCGGAAAACAGATGATAGAAAGTCTATGCCGCATCCCTGTCGAAGTGGAGTATGCATCAGAGTTCAGATACCGCAACCCAGTCATCACTAAGGATGATGTAGTCATTGCCATCAGTCAGAGTGGCGAGACCGCCGATACCTTGGCAGCCGTGAAGCTGGCAAAGGATAATGGCGCATTTATCTACGGTATATGCAATGCCATCGGTTCCAGCATACCCAGGTCTACAGATACGGGGTCGTATATACACGTAGGACCCGAGATAGGTGTCGCTTCGACCAAAGCCTTTACAGGACAGGTCACGGTTCTCTCCATGCTTGCCTTGGCACTGGCAAAGGAAAAGGGAACGGTTGACAGGGATGATTATCTGGCTCTCTTGCGCGAAATGCATGAGATTCCCAGTAAGATGGAAATGGTTCTGAAGCAGAATAACCGCATTGCAGACCTGAGCAGAACCTTTACTTATGCTCATAACTTCCTCTATCTTGGACGTGGATATAATTATCCCGTGGCATTGGAGGGAGCACTCAAACTGAAAGAAATCAGCTATATACATGCAGAGGGATATCCCGCTGCAGAGATGAAACACGGACCAATCGCCCTTATTGACTCGGACATGCCCGTGGTGGTCATTGCCACCCACAATGCCATGTATGAGAAAGTGCTTAGCAATATCCAAGAGGTAAAAGCACGCAAAGGGAAGGTGATTGCCATCGTTTCGCAGGGTGATACCACCATCAGTAACATTGCTGACGAGGTGATTGAATTGCCCGATACCATCGAATGTCTTGAACCGCTGCTCGCCACGATACCACTGCAGCTGCTGGCATACCACGTCGCTGTATGTAAAGGCAAGGATGTTGACCAGCCAAGAAACCTGGCAAAATCAGTGACCGTGGAATAACGGCGAAGCAACAACACACAGACACACATCAACCAAAGAGGAACTGGACTGATAAGATAACACAAACAACAAATATAACAAGCAAATGCCGGATGCGTCAACCACCTTATATATATAATAAGGTGGAAAAACGCTGAAGGAGAAGACAGACACAGATGGAGCAATTAAAGCATGAATGTGGAGTGGCCATGATCAGGCTGCTCAAACCACTGGAATATTACCAGCGCAAATATGGGACATGGATGTATGGGTTGAACAAACTCTATCTGATGATGGAGAAACAGCACAACCGCGGACAGGAAGGTGCCGGAATGGCATGTGTCAAACTGAAGACAGAACCCGGCAACGAGTATATGTTCAGAGAAAAAGCGGAAGGTGCTAATGCCATTACAGAAATATTCGGTTCCGTACAAAACGGATTCAAGGATGTGGCAAAGGATAAATTGGCTGATGCCTTTTATGCCGCCGAAAACCTCCCTTTTGCCGGTGAACTCTACATGGGGCACCTCAGATATTCCACCACGGGCAAGAGCGGACTGAAATATGTTCACCCTTTTCTCAGACGAAATAACTGGAAGGCTAAAAACCTGTGTCTCTGCGGCAACTTCAACATGACGAATATCGACGAGATTTTCAATAAGATAACCGCACAGGGACAGTGCCCGAGAATCTTCAGTGATAGCTATATCATGTTGGAATGGATGGGACACAGACTGGACAGAGAGGTGGAAAGAAACTTCCAGATTGCCAAGGAACAGGGACTGGAAGGTACGGACATCACCGACTATATCGATAGCCATGTGAAAATGAGCAATGTGCTGAAAACCACCATGCCTGATTTTGATGGTGGCTATGTGGTTTGCGGACTTACCGGAAGCGGAGAGCTGTTCTCTATGAGAGACCCCTGGGGTATCAGACCGGCCTTTTATTATAAAAATGACGAAATTGTTGCCATTGCCAGTGAGAGACCTGTGCTCCAGACCACCTTCGACCTCCAATGCAGCGACATTGCGGAACTGAAACCGGGAGAAGCCATCATGGTGAGACAAAACGGAGAATGTATCCTCGAACAAGTGCTCCAACCCAAAGGTAACTATGCCTGCTCGTTCGAGCGAATCTACTTCAGCAGAGGCTCTGACAGAGATATCTATCAGGAGCGACGCAAACTGGGCGAACTGTTGCTGAACCCTATCCTCAAGGCGGTAGACTACGATGTGGAACATACCGTGTTCTCCTTCATTCCCAACACTGCAGAAGTGGCTTATTATGGCATGTTGGGCGGCTTTAAGAAATTCTTGAATGAGCAGAAAATTAAAGCGATAGAGGAACTGAACCATATCCCTACACGGGAGGAACTTGAACTCATACTCAATCAATATGTACGTTCAGAAAAAGTGGCATGGAAGGATATCAAGTTGCGTACCTTCATTACAGAGGGAAATTCGCGTAATGACTTAGCCTCGCACGTATACGATATCACTTACGAGTCTCTGCAGCCAGGTGTTGACAATCTGGTCATCATCGACGACAGTATCGTCAGAGGTACCACGCTTAGAGAGAGTATCATCAAGATTCTCGACCGACTGCATCCCAGAAAGATTGTTATTGTCAGTTCTTCTCCCCAAATCAGATACCCCGATTATTATGGTATTGACATGGCACGGCTCGAAGAGTTCATCGCTTTCAGAGCCTGTATCGAACTAATCAAGGAGAGCGGACAGCACCGCCTGATTGAGGATACCTACCGTAACTGTCTGGAAGAAATGAAGAAAGACAAGAATGACATGAGATGTTGTGTCAAGGACATCTACAAACCGTTCAGTGTAGAGCAGTTGAACAACAAGATGGTGGAGATGCTCAGACCTTCCGAGGTGACGACTCCCATTGAGCTGGTGTTCCAAAGTATCGAGGGTTTGCATGAGGCTATTCCTCACCATCAGGGCGACTGGTATTTTACAGGAAACTATCCGACACCAGGAGGGGCAAAACTGGCCAATCAGGCTTTTATTAACTATGTGGAGAAATGCTATCAGTATGAGCAGAAATTCTGAGGCTACCCCTCTCTGACATCCGAAATGAAAATAATAAAAATCAATTAACCATTATAAAACAGCAAACTGTCTGAGGACCGCCATCATGACGGAAGGAGGACAACAGGCTTGAATATCATTATGAAGAATGTAACATTAGTCCTCGAAGATGGGACAAAATTCCATGGATTTTCCTTCGGCTATGAACAACCAGTTGCCGGTGAAGTGGTTTTTAATACGGCAATGATGGGCTATCCAGAAAGTCTTACTGACCCTTCCTATGCCGGACAACTCATGACGTTGACATATCCTCTGCAGGGTAATTATGGTGTTCCGCCATTCACTTTCGGGCAGGATGGTATTGCTACCTTCATGGAAAGCGACAAGATTCATGCCTCAGCCATTATCGTAGCAGACTACAGTACGGAATATTCACATTGGAATGCCAAGGAAAGTCTTGCGGAGTGGCTGATAAGAGAAAAGGTTCCTGGAATAACAGGTATAGATACCCGACAGCTCACCAAGGTGCTCAGAGAGCATGGCGTGATGATGGGAAAGATTCTCTTTGATGACCAGCCTGACGTGATACCTCAAGCTGACTATGAAGGTGTGAACTTCGTGGACAAGGTGAGTTGCAAGGAGGTGATTCGCTATCATGAGGGTGCCGGAAAAAAGGTTGTGCTTGTAGACTGTGGCGTGAAGAACAATATTATCAGATGTCTGGTGAACAGAGACGTGGAGGTTATCAGAGTGCCATGGAACTACGACTACACTTCCATGGAATTCGATGGTCTCTTCCTCGGCAACGGACCCGGTGACCCCGATATGTGCGAGGATGCCGTGAACATCATCCGTAAGCAGATGGACCGCTCCAGAAAGCCTATCTGTGGTATCTGTATGGGTAACCAACTGCTGGCGAAGGCTGGTGGCGCCAAGATATACAAACTCAAATACGGGCATCGTTCGCATAACCAGCCCGTGAGGGAAGTAGGAACGGAGCGTTGTTATGTTACGAGCCAGAATCATGGTTATGCAGTAGATGCATCAACACTCGGTAAGGAATGGAGAGAACTCTTCGTCAACATGAACGACGGTTCCAATGAAGGTATCTCCCACAAGGAGAACCCTTGGTTTACCAGCCAGTTCCATCCCGAGGCTTGTTCCGGACCGGTAGATACCGAGTTCATGTTCGACCGGTTCATTGAGAAGCTGAAATAGTGTCCACACTTGTAATACCACATTAGAATTGTAAAAGATGAAAGACGAGAATATCAAAAAGGTGTTGCTCCTCGGCTCTGGAGCATTGAAAATTGGTGAGGCCGGAGAATTTGACTATTCAGGCTCGCAGGCTCTCAAGGCTCTGAGAGAAGAGGGCGTTTATACCGTACTCATCAATCCCAATATCGCAACTGTCCAGACATCGGAGGGGGTTGCCGACCAAATCTACTTCCTGCCTGTACAGCCCTATTTCGTAGAGAGAGTCATTGAGAAGGAAAGACCCGACGGAATACTCCTCGCTTTTGGAGGACAAACGGCATTGAACTGCGGTGTAGAACTCTACAAGAGCGGAGTGCTGGAGAAATATAACGTGAAGGTTCTGGGCACGCCTGTACAGGCCATCATGGATACGGAAGACCGTGAGCTTTTCGTAGAAAAACTGAATGAGATTGACGTCAAGACCATCAAGAGTGAGGCTTGCGAAACCATTGAACAGGCAAGACAAGCCGCCGCTGAACTGGGATATCCTGTCATCCTGCGTGCTGCCTATGCCCTGGGAGGTCTTGGAAGCGGATTCTGTGATAATGAGGAAGAACTGAATAAACTGGCAGAAAAAGCCTTCTCCTTCTCGCCACAGGTACTGGTAGAAAAGAGTCTCAAGGGGTGGAAAGAAATAGAATACGAGGTGGTGCGAGACAGATATGACAACTGTATCACTGTCTGCAACATGGAGAATTTTGACCCTCTGGGTATTCATACCGGAGAGAGTATCGTTATTGCTCCTTCTCAGACATTGACCAACAGTGAGTATCATAAGCTGAGAGCACTGTCTATCAAGATAATCCGACACATCGGTATTGTGGGAGAATGTAATGTTCAGTACGCTTTCGACCCTAAGAGTGAAGACTACAGAGTCATTGAGGTGAATGCTCGTCTGAGCCGTTCTTCCGCACTCGCTTCCAAGGCAACGGGTTATCCATTGGCGTTCGTAGCTGCCAAGCTGGGTATGGGGTACGGACTCTTTGAACTGAAGAACTCTGTCACCAAGACAACCAGCGCTTTCTTTGAGCCTGCTCTCGATTATGTTGTCTGCAAGATTCCAAGATGGGACCTTTCCAAGTTCCGCGGCGTTGATAAAGAACTGGGCTCGTCCATGAAGTCTGTGGGCGAGGTGATGGCTATCGGACGTAATTTCGAAGAGGCCATCCAAAAGGGTCTCCGTATGATCGGACAAGGTATGCATGGTTTCGTGGAGAACAAGGAACTGGAGATTCCCAATATCGATGCTGCTCTGCGTGAGCCTACCGACAAGCGTGTCTTCATCATTTCGAAGGCCATGCACAAGGGATATACTATCGACCAAATCCATGAACTGACCAAGATAGACAAATGGTTCCTGCAGAAACTCAAGCATATTATCGACATTGACGAGCGTATGAAGGCTCTCAGGAGTGTCAACAATCTGGATAAAAATCTGCTCAGAGAGGCTAAGGTTTACGGATTTACCGACTTCCAGATTGCGCGTGCTGTTGGACTGGAAAGTGAACTCAAGAGTATGGCCAAGGCTGGATTGGTGGTGCGCAACCTCAGAAAGAGTTATGGCATCTTGCCCGTTGTCAAGCAGATTGACACCCTCGCCGCTGAATATCCTGCCCAGACCAACTATCTCTATCTGACTTATGCCGGTGTCGCACACGACATCACATTCGACAAGGACAAGAAATCGATCATCGTACTCGGTTCGGGTGCCTATCGTATCGGTTCTTCTGTCGAGTTCGACTGGTGCGGGGTACAGGCACTGAATACCATACGTAAGGAAGGCTACCGCTCGGTGATGATTAACTATAATCCAGAGACGGTTTCTACCGATTATGACATGTGCGACCGCCTCTATTTTGATGAACTGACTTTTGAAAGGGTGATGGATATCATCGACCTGGAGGCTCCCCAGGGCGTCATTGTCTCCACGGGAGGTCAGATTCCCAATAACCTTGCTATACGTCTGGACGAACAGCATGTGCCCATCCTTGGTACTACGGCCAAGGATATTGACAATGCAGAAGACAGGGCAAAGTTCTCGTCCATGCTGTCACGAAATGGCATCGACCAGCCTGCTTGGAGCGCATTGACCTCGATGGAAGACATCAACCAGTTCATTGAAACGGTTGGATTCCCGGTACTTGTTCGTCCGTCTTATGTGCTTTCTGGTGCTGCCATGAATGTCTGTTCCAATCAGGAGGAATTGGAGAAGTTTTTGAAGTTGGCAGCTAATGTCAGTGAAGACCATCCCGTAGTGGTAAGCCAGTTCATAGAGCATGCCAAGGAGGTAGAGATGGATGCTGTCGCAAGGAACGGAGAGATTATCGCATATGCCATCAGTGAGCACATCGAATTCGCAGGTGTGCATTCAGGAGATGCCACGATTCAGTTCCCCCCACAGAAACTTTATTGTGAGACCATCCGCCGTATCAAGAGGGTGAGCAAGCGTATCGCTGAAGAATTGCATATCAGTGGTCCTTTCAATATCCAGTTCCTCGCACGCGAGAATGATATTAAGGTGATAGAGTGTAACCTTCGTGCGTCTCGCTCTTTCCCCTTTGTCAGCAAGGTGCTGAAGATTAATCTCATTGAACTGGCTACGAAGGTCATGCTCGGACTGCCCGTCGAAAAACCTCATAAGAGTCTTTTCGACCTCGATTATGTGGGTATCAAGGCTAGTCAGTTCTCTTTCAATCGCTTGCAGAAAGCAGACCCGGTGCTGGGTGTCGATATGGCATCTACAGGCGAGGTGGGATGTCTGGGTGATGACACCTCTACGGCATTGCTCAAGAGCATGCTGTCCGTTGGTCATCGCATTCCTAAGCAGAATATCCTGCTTTCTACCGGTAGTGCCAAGCAGAAAACGGCTATGCTTGATGCTGCCAAAACTCTGGTGGCAAACGGCTATCGACTGTTTGCTACAGGTGGCACCTCGAAGTTCCTTACTGATAATGGCATCGAAAACCAGATGGTATACTGGCCTTCTGAGGAAGGACAACCACAGGCTCTGGACATGCTTCACAACCATGAGATAGATATGGTGGTGAATATTCCGAAGAACCTTACTGCCGGAGAACTTTCCAATGGATATAAGATTCGCCGTGCTGCCATCGACCTGAATGTTCCTCTCATAACAAACGCACGCCTGGCTTCTGCATTCATCCATGCGTTCTGTCATGTCAAACTCGATGATATAGACATCAAGAGCTGGGAGGAGTATAAATAAGAAAAGAACGGCTAATCTTGGATAAAAACCATAATTTTTGTAAAGAAACAGGAAAATATCACGTTTTTCTAGAAAAAAGCAGAAAAAAAGTTTGGTAGTTCAGAAAATAGTCGTACCTTTGCAAACGCTTTCGCCTCCAAAAATACACAGGGGCTAAGCGAACAGAAAGAGTTGCTGAGGCGGCTCTTCTCCGTCAAGACAAACCAAGCGAGCTTGTTTGT